>JAISWN010000195.1 GCA_031271075.1 Treponema sp. | reverse complement strand
TCCGACGGAAACGGCCAGAAGATAGCCCGCTACAATTCCTACGGGGATCTGCTTTTTATGATCTACAACGAGGAGACTAATCCGGCGCCCCATTCCCTTAAAACCAATATTGAGGACAGTGCCCGGGTAACCCGCTGGGCTTTCTCCTACCCCCTGCGCTCCCCGGGAAGGATCGTGGTGGATTCCCGGAAACACATCTACGTGGAAGAACGGCTTCCCGATGACCGTTACGGCTACGATGGGGAAAACAGGGCCCTGCTGGACAGCATTATTCTCCACTTTGACGCGGACGGCCGTTTCGTGGAGTACCTGGGACAGAGGGGAATAGGCGGAAGCCCCTTTCCCCGGATAAGCGGGCTTTACAGTTCGGCGGAGGATGACCTTGTGGTGGTGTGCCGGCTCCCTGGGGGCTGGAATATTTACCGCTTCGATTCTTCCGGCTCGGCTCTTTCACAGGTGCAGCTGAAGAACAGCGTTATGCCCTTGCCCCCGGACTGGCCCGATGTCTCGTCTTCCGTTGACGCCATTATGGCCGCCCCGGATAACCGCGGCCTCTATATCAAGGTTGACTATTACCGGGATACTTTTGATGAATCCACCAACACCCGTACCGGGAACGAACCCTACGGCTCCATTATCTGGATCATGAACGAAAACGGGGTCTATACTGGTAATGTGGAAGTTCCCCTGCTGGAACACAGTTTTGACGATAACGGCCGCAAGCTCAGCGCCCGGATGCTCTACTTCATGCTTGGGGTGATTCGGGAGGGGAGGGTCTTCCTGGGCTTTCCGGAGGAAACCGGCTATTCCCTGGTAATACTGAATACCGACTCCTCTTCCGGGGAAACCCAGCGGCACGGGGTAATCCAGGTAAACCAGGACGAGCTTCAGCTAAACATCTTTAACCTTTCCGCGGAAGGTATTCTCTCCGCCCTCCTGGTAAGCGATTATAACGCGAAGCTTGTCTGGTGGCGTACCGACAAGATACTGGTGGAGGCGGACCAGTGAGGGACGCGCTTATTTTTGCCGGCCCTGCCCGGGCTATGGACGCGGAGGCCGCTTCCCGCTGGTTCTTCGATCCTTTTGCCCTGGTGGAGGCGGCGGGCCGCCGGGCCGCGGAAGTGTTGCTTGAGGCTTTTCCCTCCCTCTTCGCCGGCGCTCCCGGAAAACCCCGTATTGCGGCCCTTGCCGGTTCGGGAAACAACGCCGCCGACGCCCTGGTGATCCTGCGGACCCTGCTTCTGGCGGAACGGGCGGAACCCGAAAAGGCGGCGGTGCTGATCAACAAAATCCCCGGCCCCGGGGAACGGAACCCCCGGTCGGAGGCTTTTCGTTCCCTGGAAAAGATGGGTGTCAGGGTTTTCTGTGCCGGGGCACTTCCCGATCCGGCGCTGGATGAAATTCTCCGTCAGGCGGATCTCCTCATCGACGGCATTGCCGGGACGGGGCTTGAGGGGCCTCTTCGGGGCCCTCTTGCCGATCTGGTTGAACAGGTGAACCGCCTTACTGCCGGGGCGGACAATGGAAAGGGGCCCCTGGTAGTGTCCGTGGATCTGCCTTCGGGAAATTCGGATCACTGGAAGGAAGGGGAGCCGGTTCTGTCCGCCCACGCGACCCTGGCGATAGAGCCTGAAAAATTCTGCATCTACGACCCTGCCGCCCGGCCCCGGGCAGGAAGGATCCTCCCGGTGGGAGGTATCTTCCCCCGGGCTTTAACGGAAAAATACCGGGCGGCGGAGCGGGTCTCCTGGGATCGGGCCGCTTCGCTGATCCCCCCGGTAAAACGGAACGCCTACAAGTACAGCCGGGGGCTGCTTGAGATCCGGGCCGGATCTCCGGGCGCTTCCGGGGCCGCCCGGCTCGCCGCCAGAGGCGCCCAGGCTGTAGGAACGGGGCTTATCCGGCTGGTGGTGGACCCTCAGATCCACGGGCATCTCGCCGTCAACGCTGGGGGCGTTATGGTGGTTCCCTCCGAGACGGAGGGGGAAGTTCCGGGGATCGGGGCGGTGCCGGAAGGGGTTTCCCGTTTTAAACCCCAGGCTGTCCTGCTGGGCCCCGGCTGGGGTAAATCGCCGGCCCGCCTGAGAATCCTGGAGGAAGCCCTGGCGCTGGAGGAGGCCGGTATCCCCCTTGTCCTTGACGCCGACGCCATCAGCCTTGCCAAGGGCAGGGTGTTTCACGGCAAGGCCCTGCTTACCCCGCATCCGGGGGAGCTGGCCGCCTATGGGGATATTCCCAAAGGGGAGCTCCTGGCCCACCCCGCGCCCTTCCTCCTCTCCCTTGCCAGGGAAAAAAACGCGGTGATCCTTTTCAAAACCCATGTGATGTTTGCGGCCGCCCCGGACGGAAGGCTGGGCCTGGTAGACGGCATGGCGCCGGTTCTGGGCGCCGGGGGCAGCGGCGACCTTCTGGCGGGTTTCTGCGCCGGCATAGCGGCCCGTTGCTTTGCGGCGAACGGGGACGGCTCCGGCGCAGCCGCGGTTTCCGCGGTCCCGCCGCCGGAAACGCCTCCCGATTTGTACGCCTGCGCCCTGGCCGCCGCGGCGCTTCTGATCAGGGCCGCGGAAGATCCCCTCTTCGCCGGACGTTTTACCGATCCCCTGGAACTGGCGGACAGGGCGGCGGATATAGCGGGAAGAGCCTGGCTGCCGCCCCGGCCCGATTTTGTGGGAGAGCCCCATGAGTGAGGGATCTTCCGGTAATAAACCTTCCCGGCCCAACCCAGAAAGGGAGCTTACGGAAAACAGGCCCGGTGAAGACGAAATGGTGTTTTACTATTCCCGGGAAAAGCGGCTGGCAAAAGCTCCCCAGCGGGTAAGGGATCTCTACGAAAAATCAGCCCAGCCTAAATTCAACCTTTTGCGGCCCCTTACCGCCACAAAGCCCTTAGCCACGCTTTTTGCCACGGTACTGATCCTCTCGGCAATCAGCGCAATTGTCGCGTTTTCCGGTATCACCGGCAGAAGCTACAAGTTCCAGGGAAACAGTATTACTGTAGAGGCCCAGAGGTACCAGGGAACGGTGATAGTTACGGTTCGGAAAAAACCGGATCCGGAAGCAAGAACGGCAAAGGGCGGCGGCTTGACAGACATCCTGATAAGCCCCGCCGGGGAGAGGGGAGGGGAGAGTTCCGGTTTTTCCCACCGCATCGTCTTCAGCCCCGGAAAAGAAGAGGAATTCCGTATGGTAGCGCCTTTCGACAGCCGGGAACTGATTTTTCATATTCAGGGAGAAAGCGAACTTCTTGAATTTAGGGTTAAAACACGGTAATATTTGAGGCGGTTTCAAAACCCTGCCTGCTTTGGAACCGACTTGTTTTAGAAAACACGGGGAGAGCATGATACAGTTTTATCTTTTGTCCATTCTGTTTAACGCCGCGGCCGGTTTTGTCCTTTTACGCGGAGATTCGGGGGAGGAAAGTTCCCTGGAGAGGGAATTCCGTTTTTCTTTGGGGAATGAAACTTTCAGACTGGTTCTGGGGATTTTAACTATGGCCATCGGCCTCCTTAAGCTTCTTTCCCCGGTACAGGGTAACCTGCCGGTACTGGGGGATATTCTCCCGGCCCTTGCGGGTTTGGGGGCGGGTTTTATCATCCTTTTGGGGTATTACCAGAGCCGGTCCAGCCTTGACGACGCGCGGAGTTCAAAAGCCGCCGAAACGGTGTCGCGGAACCGTAAATGGGTGGGTTTTGTCTCCCTTGGCGCGGCCCTGCTCCACTTCCTCTTTCCCCAGGCCTTCCTCCTGTAGATCTCCAAAGCGGTGAATTCGGTAGCGGGCATCGCCCGGGAAGGGGACAGGTACTTTATAGCCCGGCGTATCCCCGGCGGCGCCATGGGGGAAAAATGGGAATTTCCCGGCGGGAAAACCGAAGAGGGGGAGAGCGACGGAGAAGCCCTTGTCCGGGAATACGCTGAGGAATTTGCGGTCCCCATCCGGGTGGGGGAATTTCTGGGAACCGCCTCCTTTGTCCATAAGGGCCGGCGCCGGATACTCAACGCCTACCGGATCAGCTTTCTAAAGACCGATTTCAGGCTTAACGAACATAGCGAATGGCGCTGGGCGGCTCTGGAAGAAATGGAGAGGCTTGACTTTGTGGACTCTGACCGGAAACTCTTTGACGCTTTAAGAACGGAAGCTTTAAAAACGAAGACCCATCCGCAAACCTAAGTCCAGAGTCTGCCAGGCCGCTCCCGCGGTGGGACTTCTGGAAACAGTGCCCCCGATAGGATTGCTAGTGGTAAGGCCGCCGTTGGGGGACCCCTTCAAATAACGCCAGGAAACATACAGCCCCGCGGAAAACCATTTGTTGAAACTGAAAGAGAACTCTCCGCCGGGCTCCAGGTAGAAACCGCCCAAAATATAATCACTGAACCGTATCTCCGGTTCCCTCTTGTAATGATAGTCTTCTCCGGTAAAGTAAAGCAGAGGGCTTATACGGACAGAAAGACCGGCGGAAAAACGGGGATGGAAAGCATAGGAAAGGGAAACCCCAAAGAAGAGGACCATCCATTCCTGGGTGTAGCTTACGACCCGGCCGGATATAGGTTCTTCCGGCTCCGAATCCTGAAGGGGCGGATAGGAACCGGAACCGGCTGGGTCCTCCTCTGAGTATTTCGTATAACCATCGGAAGCGATCCACCTTAAATGGGTATATGACACTCCCAGGTAAGGCTTAAAGAGGACGCGGGATCCGAAGAAGGGCAGGGAAATCCCCCCCAGGAAATCGTGAAACCAAGCCTCGTCTATCCTGGAGTCGTGGCGCGAGTAATGGGTAAGCGCGCCCTTAGCGTTTACCCAGTCCCGGTCTTCCATGATCCCGGATCTCATGGGAAAACCGAACTTCAGGCTTATGGAGTAAAAAAAACCGGGATTTTTTTTCCGGGAAATATCAAGAATCGCCCCGGAGTAAACCAGGGGCTTTATGTCCCAAAGGAGTTGGCTTAGATAAGTGCTGCTTTTGCCATTGTAAACTATTTCTTCAGCATACCCATAGAGGAAACCGGCCAGGGGGCTTACAGAAAAAACATAGGGAAAATCTCCCGCTTCAGGCTTATTAAACTCCGTCTGGCCCTGCAGGACAGGGGGGAAAGACAAGGTCCCCAAACACAAAACCGCGGAAATGATGACTAAAGGCCAAAAAACGGTTATGTTTTTCATTGTATGAGCATAGATGTTTTCCATTTTTCTGATCAAGATAGAATTCGCGGGGATCAGCGGGATCGGAAATTTTGCCCTTCCGCCTTCCCTTTTCTCGCGCTGATCTTTTTCACTCTGGCTTTTTCCTGGGCTTGCAGCCGGAACAAGGATGAAGTGGTTCTTACCCCGCCGCCCAGCCCGCCCCTTTCCCGGCCGGTAATAGGCTACGGGTTGATCAATAAACCCTACACTCACCTGAGAGACAGTCCCGATAGGGCAGGGGCGTCCCGGGGTTACCTGAGGCGCGGCTCGGTGATCCGGGTTATTGAGCGCAGATCGGTAATCGCCGCGGATCGGGCGGAATCCTGGGTGCTGGTGGAAGGGGATTCCCAGGGCTGGCTTCCGGAAGAGGAGGTGGATATCTACGACAACGAGGGGCAGGCCCGTACCGCCGCTGAACTTAGTTCCGCCGGAGTCCTAAACCCATGAACAACTGGTTTTTCTGGCTTGTCCCCCCCCTGGCGGGGGCCTTCATCGGTTTTTTGACCAATGTGCTGGCCATCAGGATGCTGTTCCGGCCTCTCAAGGAACTGCGGATCTTCGGTATACGGCTCCCCTTTACGCCGGGCATCCTTCCCAGGGAACGCCGCCGGCTTGCGGACAGCATCGGGCGGATGGTGGAGCGGGAACTCCTTACCCCGGAGA
>JAISWN010000105.1 GCA_031271075.1 Treponema sp. | reverse complement strand
TAGGCCTTTTCCAAATCGGAAACCACCATGTGAAAATGGGGATGGCCGTCCACCACTATTCCCTGGAGAGAGGCAAGTTCCATGGGTTTTTCAAGGGTAACAAATTCATCCACCGGTTCCGGTTCAAAGCCGGTTACCCGGTGAAGCGCCACTTTGGAAAGAGAACCGATGGCGCTGGTGATAACCGCGTCCTTAATGCCGTATTCAGCCAGGGTGTCCCGGATGCTTTCCAGCAGCAGATCTCCCCTTTCCAGATTGATCACCACCAGCCGGCCCGTACCGCTTTTACAAAAACTTACCATTTGTTCTGCTCCTTCTTTTCCGAATCTTCGATTTTATGAATCTTCAGTTTTTCTGATAGTTTCATACATCCATCCTGCCGCCCGGCGGGTGCGCCCGCCGGGGCTAAAGAATTATTTTGTGTTCATTCTGTCCAAAGAATCGTCGGGCTTAAGGCCCAGGTTCCTGTAATGTTCGGCCCGTTTCTTCTGGTCGTCTTCCATGATAGGAATAGCGAATTTAAGAACCTCTTCGGCCCTCTCGTAGGGGATAACCAGCACACCGTCGTCGTCGGCGCAGACAATGTCGCGGGGTTTAACGGCAACGCCGGCGCACTTGATCGGGACATTCACGCCGCCGTTTTCAAGCCTCCCGTATACGTGGTTGAAGGTGCGCCGGGTACAAAATACCTTGACCCCTTCGATGTTGGCTTCTTCCGAATCCCGGCAGGCGCCGTCCAGGACAACGCCGGCCACACCCTTGATCATGCTGGCGGCCCCGATTTCGGAACCCCAAAGCCCTCCGGGATAGCCGCCCATATCGACCACCACTACCGTGTCCGGGCAGGTCTCCCTGGTAAGCCCGCCGTTGAATGTATAGGTGTCGGAACACCATTTTTCCAGTTCCCCGTAGTATTCCTTAATGTCTTTACAAACCTTAACGGCCTTGCGGGTGGGGATAAGCTTAACGGTATACGCGAAACCCGCAAAATTTATCCCGGGCCTTAAGGGGCGCATGGTATCGTTCATGGTTCCCCTGTTGACTAATCCCAGGGCATCCATACCGTCCCCAAGGTCCGCGAGCCTGCACTTCCGAATCAACCCGATAAGTTCTTTGTCGTCCATCTTTTATCCTCCTGATATAATATATGCTGTCAGATCGTGTTATCCTGACGCATTAAGAACCGCAGTAGGCCGGTGATGCCGATGGCCATAATAAATATGATAACGCCGATAACGCTTCCATAGCCCAGCTTGAAATACGAAAAGGCGTTGACAAAAAGGTGCAGGGGCAGCACCTCGGTGGCGTGATTGGGGCCGCCCATGGTCATGATCCATATTAGATCAAAACTCCGCAGGGAGCCTACTATCTGCAGGATGATCACCGTCTTTAATATCGGCAGGGAAAGGGGGATTATCATGCGGGTGTGCATCTTTATGCCGCTTACCCCGTCCAGGGAGGCGCTTTCAAGAACTTCCTCGTTCAGGCCCATGAAGCCCGAATTAAAAAGGACGATCTGTATCCCCACCTGGTTCCAGACCTGGGCAACGATGATGGCGGTCAGGGCCAGGCCGGGAACCGCCAGGGGCGAAATGTAATACTTCCCCAAACCAAGGGCGGTCATCAGGGGCTTTAAAATGCCGATGGAAGGGCTGAATATATAACCCCAGACAAAGCCTACCGCAACCGATGTCAGCACATTGGGCATGAAAAAAATGGTCTTAAAAAACCGGTGCCCCGAAAGCTGGAGATAAACCAGATAACCCAGAACATAGCCCAAGCCCACCTGCAAAACCGTGGTTGCCAACATGAAGATCAGCGAGTTTTTGAGGGACTTCCAAAAGAGGGCGGCCTCGAAAACCTCGATATAATTTGAGAAACCCCCAAACACCTTCCGCGTCAGGGTGGGCCATTTGTAGAAACTCAAAATTATTCCCTGGCCCAGGGGATAGAGCAGTAAAACCAAATAGTAGACCAGGCCCGGAACGACCAGCAGGGCTAAAACGCCGGTATCCTGTTTTCTTACCAACATCGGATTATCTCCCTCCTTTTCCCTTATCCTTTGAGGGCGCCGGCCGTTATGCCCTTCTGGATTTTTTCCTGGGCAAAAACATAGAACACAATATTGGGGATTATGGCGATAAGAATCCCCGCGCAGAGCTGGGTATACTCGGCGGAATATTCGCTGATAAAACCCATAAGCCCTATGGGCAGGGTCTTTTGCGTTTGTCTGCTTAAGAGCAGCATGGCTACCATCAGCTCGTTCCACGCGTTAAGAACCGCTAAAATGGAAACAGTCGCTATGGTATCCCTGGAAAGGGGAACCGCGATATTCCAGAAAATGCGGAATATCGAGCATCCGTCAATATGGGCGCATTCCTCAAGCTCTCTGGGTATGGTGCTCATAAAACCTTCCAGGATAAAAACGGATATAGGTATTCTGAAGGCCCCGTAGATCAGCGCCAGGGCGGACAGATTGTTCATCATCTTCAGGTTGTTTGCCAGAATATAAAGGGGAATGATGGCCGAGTTAATGGGGATCATCATCCCGGCAATCACCACAAAATAGAGGATACGCTTAAAACGGAACTGAAACCGGGAAAGCACGAAGGCCAGGGGTATGCAGGCCGCGTTGGTAAAGACCACCGTCAGCGCGGATACAATGATGCTGTTGACCATGAAGTATCCCATCTTTGACCGTGACCAGGCTTTGACAAAGTTTGAAAATTGGGGAGCCTTGGGAATTCCCCAGGTATTAAAGGTGAGTTCCTGCTGGGTCTTGAGGGCCGCGAAAGCCAGCCACAAGAGGGGATAGAGAACAATGATCGTGTTGACAGCGAGAAAAACATAACAAAGCGTTTTGGAACCCTTAGCCATTACCTGGCCGCCTTTGCCGCCGGGAGCATGGAGGCCGAATTTCACTTTTGTTGTCGCCGTCATGGTTACCTTCTTGTATCTATCCCATCCATCCATTCACGCATCCACGGGAGGGCGGGGAAAATTCCCCGCCCAGGACGGGTTATTTCCTGCTGGACAGATAGTCTTTTGCCGCCTTGTTGACTTCCGCTACCGCCTGGGCAACGGTGAATTCCCCGGAAACAATGCCGGGCATGGCGGTCTGCTTAATCGCCAGGTCCACGCTGGGCACCGCGTAGGAATCCATGGAATACATATAGGACGGGGCCTCGATGTAGGCATCGACACACTGGTTGAATATCTTCATGGTCTTGCTCCGGTCGTATTCGGTTACGCCGGCAAATACCCGGGAACCTGTTTCCTGGAGTTTCGCGTTGTAGGCCGGATCGCAGTAGGCTTTGGCAAAACGGATCGCCGCGTCCTTTTGGCGCTCGTTAAGCCCCACCGGGATCATCATGCCCCAGATGTTTCCGCCGATATGGATGGAGGGGTCCCCGTCCGGGCAGTCGGTAAAGGCCGGGAAATCGATCCGTTCCAGCTTGTTGATAAATTCCTTTCCTCCGGCGGTTTCAAAGTTGGCGCCCTTCCAGGCTCCCTCAAAGTACATTGCCGCCTCGCCCCGGGCAAAAGCCTGGTCCGCTTCGGTACCGCTCATGCCCAGCACGCCCCGGGGGTACAGCCCCGCGTCCACCAGCTCTTTGAACTTGGTCATGGCGGTTACAAAACCGTATTCGGGATTATCCCACTGATCCATGGCGTCTCCCCCGGTGAGGGCGTCGGTCTTTGCCTTTCCCGCGGTTCGGGCCATCAAGGCCGAGGCAAGCCACGCGAAACGTATGTCCTTCCCGCCGGTAACCATCAGAGTGATGCCCGCGGCCTTCGCTTTTTTGGTGAGATCAAGCAAATCGTCATAGGTCTTGGGGGGCTGCCAGCCGTTCTTTTGGAAGATCTCGGTGTTGTAATAGAGCCCGTCGATGCTGGCTTCCGTGGGCATCATCATGATGCGGCCGTCTTTATACGCCATGGCGTCGATGTTCTTCTTCAAAAACCACTTGCTGAATTCGGGATTGGCCTGAATGATGGGCCGCCAATCCTCAATTTTGTTGTCCCGCATAAACTCGTTGGCATAGCTGGTGATACAACAGCTAATCTCCGGGGGATTGCCCGCCGCCATTTCCACGGTTATCTTGGTCCGCAGATCCGCCGAGGGGAGAAGATCCGGCTGTACCTTGATATCGGGGTTGTCCTTGTTGAACTTATCCACCATGGCGGTGAAAAGCTCATGGAGAGGCCCGCCCACGGTCTCCGTCCCCATGTAGCGGATCTCCACCACCTTGCCGCCCCCTTCAGTTGGGTTCTTCCGCCTGCAGGCACCGAAAACCATGCACAGCGCCACCGCGAGCAAAAAGGCGATCACTTTTTTTGTTTTTTTCATTCCCTAACCTCCAATAAACCAATTAAACTAAGCCCCGGAACCCGGAGGCGAATCACCCAATCAGATTAAACCCCTTCGGCACGGATCAATTTGATTCCCACATCATCGCCCAAAGGCGGCGCGGGAAGAGGCGCCCTGCCGGTTCCGTCGGTTACAAGAATTTTGTTATTATCGTTATTGTCGTTTTTGTCTTTGTCGATTCTATCGATCCATTGCCCCGTTTCGGGATCAAACCAGGAGATCCGGTAGGATGTATCCGGCGGAAAACCGCGAATCGTCGCGGGCGGGCAGTCTTTTTCCAGATAGATAAGCGCGTAATCCCTGCCTGCGGTGGCGGCGCAGTAAGCCCAGCCCCGGTAACCCATCGGGTCGCCGGCCTTGTTCGGCGTAACCAGTTCGCTGTCGGGAATCAGTTCCGTGTAACGATCCCCTTCGGATAAAACAAATTCTTTTAAGAAGGGAGCCTGGGTTCCCGATTTTAGCGTGAAGGCGCCGGCCATCTTCCGGGGAGCCCCGGCTTCAATATCGGCGCCCCAGATTCCCTGAGCGCCGTATATAAAACCTCCCAAAGCGCCGGAGAGGACGCTGCCGTAAAGCCCGGCGCGGCAGTTGAGTTCCGCGTCCCGGGAATCCGCCGGGGGCTTTTCATCGGGGAAGCCCGGATAATAGGGCTCCCCGGCAAGCGCGGGCATCGGCGGGTTGGATCGGTAAATCTCCGTCAAATACCAGTGGTGATCATGCTCCCGCCAGTTACCGGTCTGATGGAAAGTCAGCCAGGGCGCTTCGCCGGGGCCGCCGAAATTCACCAGGGTAGAAGGGGAAGCGTTGGTTCCCAGCAGCGTGCCAAAGGGCGGCTTCCCGTATTTTTCGAGCCACTCGTTGACAGGCCCGTTATAGTCCCGGGAAGGGATAGAAGCGGCGGCCCAGTCAAAATGAATTGGGGAAAGGAGCGTGAAGTGGGCCTGATAGCGGGCAAAAACATACTGGATGTAACGGATATAGGTGTCCGGCCATCCGCCGTATTTTTTCCACACCGTGGAAACATCCCTTCTGATAACCTCGATAAAGCTTAAAACACCGTTGTTATGGAGGTACTGGACTTTTTTATCCAGGTGTTTGAAGTACTCCGGATTAACGCGGGTAAAGTCGGGCGCCACCTGTTCATAGCCTTTTACCTTGCCGGGAAAGAGAAACGGCCGCCCGCCCTCGTTGCCCATGTCCTTTGCCGATTCGGTCCCGCTCTGTTTCCACGCCTGACGGGCATAGACGCCAGGCTCTATTTCGATCTCCGGGGGGAAGCCGTCGTTTGCCCATGTTGGATGGCCCGCCAGCATGGCAATGGTGTTGTAGCCTTGCCCTATCCGGTATTTTACCAGATCCTTAAAGTAACACTCTTCCAGGGGCCGTTCTTCGTTGTCATCGCTCCACTTGAAACGGTACGAGGGCGCCGCCCACCAGGTGTCGCCGATCATGAAAAAAGATCTGCCGTCGGGATGCGCAAACCCGCGCCCGTTTTTGCCGGGCCGCAGAATCCCCCGGCGTGAACGATTAGCGGCCTTTTCTTCTTCGGTCCAGTCTGAAGCGGTGAAGCTTCCGGTCTTGCCGCAGAGCCCCCTGTCCCTCCGGGAAGCGCCGCTGGCATAGCTCCATTCTCCCGGCGACACCGCGGTAAACCGGATCTTAAAGCTCTGCCCGCCGTCCCAAAAACCGAAAACCCGTTTTTCAAAACCCGGTCCTTTCAGATCGATCCAGACATCCACATCCATATACGGATTATCAAAGGTTTCCGACGCGGTAAGGGATAATTCCTCTACTTCCCAAATTTTCATTAGGTCATTATGGACCCGCTTTCTTTTTGGAAAAAAGGGAAAAACTTAATATTTTATGGATTATTTTTAAGTCCCGCCGGTTTTAAGTCCTGCCGGAAAGTCCCGTCGGAAAGAAGGCGCCATTAAACACGCCGGTTCATATATTCCCTGGGGGTGAACCCGGTTATCCTGTGGAATGTTTTGCTGAAATATCCTGAGTCCTCATAACCGACCATTCCGGCTATTTCTCCTACCCGGTAGCGCCCGGATACCAGGAGCCTCCCGGCTTCGGAGATCTTCACCCTGGTCACGTAGTCCACAAAACAAAGCCCGGTACGGCGCTTAAACAGGGAACTTAAATACCCGCCGCTGATGGCCAGGTGTTCCGCCGCTTTGTTCAGGCTGACGGGTTTATGAAAATTTTCCGCCACATAGCGCTTTGCCGAACAGATAAGGAAATCGTCATGGGGTTTCGCGCGGATTGAATCAAGCCATCCAAACACCGCCGTTTCAAAAGACTCAAGCCATTCCCGCAAGCCCTTGAGGGTTTCGATCCTGCCGATTACCCCGTAGAGGTTTTCGTTGAAAAAATCCCGGTCCGCCGGATGATCCCTCAAGACGGACAGCGTGGTGTTTACCAGGGAAAAACAAAGATTAAACGACTCGCTCCGGGAGACCGGGGGAAACCCGGTGTCAGGATTTTTCCTGAGCAGGGGCCGGGATTTGCCCGCCAGAATTCCTTTAAGGTTTTTGAAAAGACCTTTGAGGTCTTCCTTCCGGTGAAGCTCCAGGGCCTGGCGGAAAGTCTCTGTCCAGTTGTAAACGCCGTCCGTTTCCATGGAAACGGGGGAAACTTCGGATGAAAAAATAACCGTTCCGAAACCCTTGAAGAAAACTTCCTCGGTGGCCTTGATCGCGTCAATCATGATCCGGTGAATGTCGTTGATGCCGCCCCTTAGGGAGGAGATCCCTACCGATGCCTCCAGGTTGAAATACTGTTTGAGCATAGTAATAATAATGCCGGCCATTTCCCGGACCCTGCCGGGGCCTTCGGCGGGGCTGTAGACGAAAAGGCATACCCCGGAATCTTCCAGAAAGGAAATTCCTGGGTAGAACTGTTTTGTTATGTTGTGAATGACACTGTGGACCGCGATTTCGAGGGTCCGCCAGTCCCCGGCCTCAAAAGAGGCCCCCTTCCCTGAAAGAGAAAGCCGTACCGCGATGCAGGACAGTCTTTCGGTTTTTATATCCTGGTTTACCATCCTGAGGGTGTGTTCCAGTTCCTCTTCCGCGTAATGGCCGGCCAGGACCCGGCGAAGAATCGTTGCCAGCTTTGAATAGGGGGAGATTTCCCGGTTATGGGTTGTATTATCCTCGTAGAGGATAGATTTCTTAACGCTCCCCAGGGCGCCAAGCAGAATTTCCGGGGTAAGTTCCAGCTTTAAAAGGTAGTCGGTTACCCCGTGATTAACCGCGGTTTTAAGGAGGCCGAATTCCTCATAGCTTGAAAGGACGATAAAGCGGACGTCTTCATACTCGGCCCTGGCGTTCCGTATCATTTCAAGGCCGTCCATGACCGGCATTTTTACATCGGTGATTACAATATCCGGCTTGTCCCGGAGAATTAATTCAAGCCCCTTTTTCCCATTCTCGGCTTCACCGCTGATAACAAACCCTTCTTTCTCCCATTCAATAATGGATTTCAAATTCATGCGGGCTACGGCGTCGTCATCAACAATCAATATGCCCAGCATTCAGGCTCCTTCTTTGGGAAGCGTATATAAATTTTTGTGTATTCTCCTTCCCTGCTTTCCACCGACAGGCCGCCCCTGCCGAAAAAAAGCTTTATCCGCTTGTCAACATTGATAAGTCCCACATAGGTACTATCGTTGTTTTTGACCCCTTCCCCGGAGAAAAGGGTCTTTATCTTATCCCCGGGGATCCCCACACCGTTATCCTGCATAACAATAAGGACATCCTCCCCCTCCGTGCCGATGGAAACATATATTTCCCCAAGCCGGTCCGTGCCGTCAAGGCCGTGGGATATGGCGTTTTCCGCCAGGGGCTGGAGGGTAAAGCGGGGGATCAGGCAGTTCAAAACCTGTTCGTCCGCTATGTCGTAACTGATCAGAAGCAGGCCGTTACGCCTTATCCTCTGGATGTACAGGTACTTGTCCAGGAGTTCCAGTTCCCGCCTAATCGGGATTTGCTCGGCAACGCCTTTGGAGATCTCCCTTAGGAGGGACCCCATGGAAGACGCCATGGCGGAGATACCCTCTATTTTTTGTATATCCGCCATCACCTTTATGGAGTTGAGCACATTGTATATGAAATGGGGATTTATCTGGTTCAGCAGCACCCGGTACTCAAGCTGCGATCTTTCATGCTCCCGCCGGATCAATTCCCCCATAAGGGCATCAATGCGCCCGACCATTTCATTTATTCCCTGCCCGATCTGTCCCATCTCGTCACTGCCGGTAATGCTTGCGTCAACGGCAAATACGCCGGAAGACACCTGTTTGAGCCTGGATAGTATCGCCGCCAGGGGTTTTGTGAGCCGGTTTGACAGATAGTAGGTCATGGAAAAAAACATTATCACGGTAAGCAGGAAAACAATAACCAGGACAATGAGTATATTGTTAAACTGGCGGTCCAGTGTCTTAAGGGAATGAACGATGATCATGGTCATGCCGGAATAAGCGGATTTTTGGAAGGTCATAATATGGGGGCCGCCGTTTATGGCGATCCCATAGCTGCCGCTGTCCGCGCTGTGGAGCAGATCCAAAAAATCATAGCCGGCGGTTCGGCCTATCTCCTCCGGATTCCGGTGAAACACCACCCGGTCATCCCTGTCCAGGACGATGACGCTCCGGTTCTGATCCATACGGAAGTCTTCAAAAACATCCCCGATAAGTGCGGGGCTAAAGGCAAACACATGCCACCCTATGGATATCCGGGTATCCGCGAAAATAACCGGCCTGGTGAGGGGAATAACCTTGGCGGTGGTACGGTACATCGAAGGGTTATCGACGATGCCCGGCCATATCACCCTTCCGCCTGCCCTGATCCCGTCCTGAAACCAGGGATAAACCGTCACATCCCCAAGCCAATCCACATCGGGATTGGAAGATTTTAACGCCACACCGTTATTGCCCCTGGTGTACAAAAAAACAACATACTTGCCCACCGAACTGGAACTGAGATAATCGCCTATCAGCCGCTGGATGGACGGAATTTCCCTGTCGTACTGGGTCATGTTCTCCGAATAATCCCGTACCAGGGCGGTTTCTATCCTGCGGTTAACAAATATCCAGTCGGAAAGTTTTTCGCAGAGCCTGAGTTGTTTGTCCATATTTCTCAATAGATAGGTAACATCGTTTTTATCCTGATAGATCAGGTTATCCTCAAACAACAGGCGCTGGCTTCTGTAGTATAAAAAACTTATTACCACGGAAACGCAGAGAACCACAACCATAAAAGACCAGATAATTTGGGATTTTAGAGACCAGTTCTTTAGGCTCTTCACTTTGGCCTCTTCACTTTTGACTCTTCACTTTTGACTCTTCACTTTTGACTCTTCATTCTCCCCATTTTAAGCCCTGCCGGGGATCTTTTCAACAAAATTCCGGAAGGGCCGCCCGCCGGCAAATTTGTACTAGTGATATGACGGAAACGGCAATGAGCGTGTAAAAGTCCCCCCCATTGATCCGGGGCTTCCGCGTCGTCCTTGACTGGGGCGAAAAGCCGGAGGATCTGGATCTGCACTTTGAGAAGCAGGGAGGTACGAGGGCAATTCCGTAAACCCCGCCGCTGTGATACCATGGGGTAAGGAAATCGGCATGGATACCCAGGAATCGTTGTTACCTGTTTTTGAATCCCTCAGAAGGGCCCAGGAAAGGCTGGCCCTGCAGAACCGGCTGCAAAAAGACGCGGCTCTCCGGGCCGCGGCGGAGGCTGTCGACAGGAGGCGGGCCGGAATACTGGCCGCCAACGGAAAAGATCTGGAGAAGGCCCGGCTCTCCGGCATGAAGGAAGCCCTGATCGACCGGCTCCTCCTGAACGAGCGGCGGATAGACGGCATGGTGGAAGGGATAGAGGCGATAATCCGGCTGGAAGACCCCATCGGCAGGGTCAGGGCCGGCTGGACCGCCCCCAACGGGCTAGGCATCCAGCAGGTTACCGTCCCCCTGGGGGTGGCGGCGATCATCTACGAATCCCGCCCCAATGTTACCGCCGACGCCTTCGCCCTGGCCTACAAGGCGGGCTGTTCAATCCTGCTCCGGGGTTCCTCCGCCGCCCTGGAGTCTAACCGTGCCCTGCTGGGGGCAATCCGGGAGGGGCTTGCCCTGGGGAACGGAATACCGGAAGCGGTCGCCCTGGCGGACTCGGGGCGGAGGGAAGAGGTGGATCAGATCCTGGGCGCCAGGGGCTGGATTGACCTTGTTCTTCCCCGCGGGGGGCGCGATCTGATTCGCCGGGTGGTGGAAAACGCCCGGGTTCCGGTGATAGAAACCGGGGAGGGAAACTGCCACATCTATGTGGACAGGGACGCGGACACGGCTAAGGCGGTGGACATCGTGGAAAACGCCAAACTCCGGAAACCCGGCGCCTGTAACGCGGTGGAGACCATCCTGGTACACCGGGACGCCGCCGGGGACTTCATGCCCCTCCTGGCGGAACGGCTTGCCGGAAAGGCGGAACTCCGCTGCGACGATCCTTCCCTCAAGGCAATCGGGCCGCCGCCCGCGGGCCTTGCCCTTAAAAACGCCGCGGAGGAAGACTGGTCAACCGAATTTCTGGATTACATCCTGGCGGTAAAAACCGTGGATTCCCTGGACGAGGCCATTGCCCACATAAACCGTTACGGTACCCGCCACTCCGAGGCGATCCTGACAAACAACCTGAAAGCGGCGGAAGAGTTCCGCCGCCGGGTGGACGCCGCCTGTGTTTACGTTAACGCCTCTACCCGCTTCACCGACGGCGGGGAGTTCGGCTTCGGGGCGGAACTGGGGATCAGCACCCAGAAGTTCCACGCCCGGGGTCCCATGGGGCTTGAGGCCCTGACCACGATCAAGTACCTGATCAGTGGTTCCGGCCAGGTGCGCCCATGATACCCAAACTGCTGGCCGAGGCCCGCAAGATCGTTTTCAAATTTGGTTCCAACATCCTGGCGGACAAGGACGGGAAGATCAACGCCGCTTTTCTGGGGGAATTCGCCGGACAGGCCGCCGGTTTTATCGAAAAGGGCAAACAGATTGTGATCGTGTCTTCCGGGGCCCAGGTGGCGGGGCTCTCCACCATGGACAAGTGGGCCCGCAAACGGGACATCCACTACCGGCAGGCCCTCTGCGCCGTGGGCCAGGTGGAACTGATGGCCGCCTGGGGCAGGGCTTTTGCCTCCCATGACATCCATATCGCCCAGATACTGCTTACCCAGGACGATTTCGGCGACCGGATCCGTACCCTCAACATGCGGAACACCCTCTTTACCCTGGTGGACGAGGGGATCCTCCCGGTGATCAACGAAAACGACACTGTTTCTGTGGAGGAGATAAAGATCGGGGACAACGACACCCTGGCCGCCCAGTCGGCGATCCTGTGGAGCGCCGATCTTCTGGTTCTCTTCAGCGACATCGACGGGCTTTACACCAGGAACCCCAAGGAACACCCCGACGCCGAACTGATAAGCGAAGTACGGGACATTGAAGGGATAAAAAACAGCGTCTCTATCGGCAGCGCCGGCAGCTTTGGTACCGGCGGCATTGCCACCAAAATTTCCGCGGCCCAGCGGGCCGCCGCCTACGGCATTCCCACGATCCTTGCCCACGGGGGAAAACCCCGGGCGCTGGAAGCCCTTGCCTCGGGAGCCCAGCGGGGCACCGCGTTCCTGGCCTCTGTGAAACTCGCCGGGTAGAACCGGGAAGTTACCTCCCCGGAGCCCCCAGAGACCCGAATGCGGCCGCTTGACTTTTCCCCCGAAACAGGGTACACAATGGCAGAATGGGGAACAGGGAAGCCCCCGCGCCGAAAGGCAGATGCGCGGCAAAGCGCCTCCGGCCTATCCGGAAAAGGAGGGCGGTGACACGATGACGCAAAAGCCTCGTAATCCCTCGTATCCCAATGAGTTAGTACCCCCCCCCCCCCCCATATAAGGTCCGCCGCTTTTCAACTGCGGCAAGTTCAGCGAGAGCAGGATACTTTTCTCTTTTTTTACCATGCCATGTAAGGGAGGTTTCCGGTGAAAAATAGGCTGTTGGTGTTTTTGTGCGTGGTAATGGTGAACGCCGGGGCCGCGGCAAAGGATAACCTCGCGGTACTGCCCTTCTCGGGCGGCGAGGAGGGAGAAGGCGATACCATTGCGGAATTGTTCTCTTTCACGGAATTAAGCGAGGCCTTCTCTATCATTCCCCGTACCAGTATCAACCAGGCTGTCGCCAAAGAACAAAATTTCCAGTTGGGTACGAACATGACCGACCCGGACACCGCCATCGTTCTGGGGAAGCAGTTAGGGGCCCGGTACGTGGTGTCCGGCAGCATCACCTCCCTGGGGAACCGGAAACTGCTGATCATCGCCATCCTCAAGATAGATGAACTCCGGCAGATAGCGGGTGATTTTCAGACCTACGCCAGAATCGAGGAAATCCAGGACAAGCTGCCCGGCATGGCCCGGAACATCATCGACGCCGTAACGCGGCCGCCCCTGGATGCCGGGAGGTTGGCGGTAACGCCTGTTGAAATGGGTAACAATACCGATTCTTCGGTGGCGGATACCCTGGTCCGGATTCTTTCTATTTTTCTGATCAGGAGCGGCAAGTACCTGGTATACCCCCGGACGGCGTCGCTGGAACAGGTGCAGGCGGAATACGATACCCAGTTGAGCGGCGAGACGGCTGATGAGCACATTGTCAGCATGGGCAGGGGTGATAACCCCCGTCTGGTTTTGTCCGTAGGGGCCCGGCGGCTGGGAAGGCGGAATATGTTCAACGCGGCCATTATCGATCTTGAATCCGGCGTACAGTTGATAGGCCGGTCGGTGAACTACGATACGCTGGACGACGGTATAAGCGCTATGGAGAACCTGGCCCGGGAACTAACCGGCGTAAGGGGATCCCTCGGTGATACGGATACGGCGGCAAATGGGGAGAAAAAGTCTCGGGGAGCCGTTTTCGGCTATGGCGCCCTGAACCTGGTGGGGGGGCTTGGCTCGTTCATTCAGCGGGATTGGGGCGGCGGCGCAACGCTCCTGGCCGGGTACGGGGCGGCGGCGGGCTTAATCGGCTGGGAACTGTCGCTGGACTATGAGGACAAACTGGCGGGTATTCCAGGGGCCGTCGGACTCGGCGTGGCGGGGCTTACGGCTGTATACGGTTTTATCCGCCCCTTCGTGTACCAGAGGAACCGGGGGCTTACGGAGACGGCGGACCGGATAAACTTCGCGCTTGTACCGGGGGAGCGGGGCGGAACCGTGGTACGGCTGTCTTATACCCTGAAGTTTTAGGGAGGATTTACATGACCACAGGATGGAAAACGGCGTATTTGGCTTTGTGCGCGGGCTTGCTGCTCTTTGCGGGCTGCAAGGATCTGTTCCATCCCGATGGGCCGAAGCAGGATGACTACACCGGGGGATCGCGGACGACACAATACACGGTAAGCTACAATGCCAACGGCGCAAGCGGCACACCGCCCGCCGCGCAGACGGTAGACGCCGGCGGCAGCGTAACGCTTGCCGGGCAGCAGGGTCTGCGCTACACGGGCTATACCTTTGCTAGCTGGAACACCAATGCCGGCGGTACGGGAACATCGTACAGCGCGGGGGCTTCGTATACGCCCGCGGCCAGTATTACCCTGTACGCACAGTGGACACCCGGTACGCCGGTTCAATACACGGTAAGCTTTAACGCGGACGGAGGGAGCCCTGAAACGCAGACGCGGACGGTACCCAAGGCCGCCTCTGTGGGAACTTCCGATATGCCTTCCGATCCGGCAAAAACCCACTATACCTTTGGCGGCTGGTATACGGGACAAAATGGTGGTGGAACCCTCTTTACCGCAACAACCACCGTAACAGCGGACATAACCGTGTATGCCAAATGGAAGATGCCGGATAACCTTTCGCTGGATGGTGCGTTAACATGGATAAATGCCAACGCGGTGGAAGGCGGCGAGTATATCATTACCGTAAAAAACAACGAAACCATCGCGCCGAAAACACTTTCCTACAACGGCAAAAATGTAAGTATAACGATTATGGGCGATGCAGCGGAGCGGACCGTCAGCCTGAGTTCAACCGGTTCCCTCTTTGCCGTGGGATATAAGGTAACGCTGATTCTGGATAACAACATCACTTTGCAGGGGCGGAGCGATAATACGGCTTCGCTGGTTCGGGTAAACAGCGGGGGTACTCTGGTAATGAATACCGGCTCGAAGATCAGCGGCAATACCTCCTCCCCCTCCGGCGGCGGGGTGTATGTATTCGGCAGCGGGACCTTTACCATGAGTGGTGGAACCATCAGCGGGAATACCTCCTCCTCCTACGGCGGCGGGGTGTATTATCAAGGCAGCGGGACCTTTACCATGAGTGGTGGAACCATCAGCGGGAATACCTCCTCCTCCTACCACGGCGGCGGGGTGTATTATGTAGGCAACGGGACCTTTACCATGAGTGGTGGAACCATCAGCGGGAATACCTCCTTCGGCATCGGCGGGGGGGTGTTTGTATACGACGGGACCTTTACCATGAGTGGTGGAACCATCAGCGGGAATACCGCCTCCTACGGCGGCGGCGGCGGGGTGTATGCAGGCGGCAGCGGGACCTTTACCATGAGTGGTGGAACCATCAGCGGGAATACCTCCTCCTCCGGCGGCGGGGTGTATGTATACAGCGGAACCTTTATCAAACAGCAATCGGGTGGCGTTATTTACGGGTCAAATGCGGGTAGTACGTTAAAAAATACCGCCGGTAGTGGCGACAATTACGGCCATGCGGTATTTGTCAGACCCACCAAAAAACGCAATACCACCGCCGGTGTGGGGGTTACGCTGAACAGTTCGGTAAGCGGTTCTGCGGGGGGATGGGAGTAGCGCTGAAAAACGGTGTCCATGCCGTTTTTCAGCTTTGAGGGTACGCACCGGCGCCGGGCGCTAAAATTGAGCAATAGACTTGTTCGGAAACCGCAAACCTTCGGTTTGAAGTTTCCGAACAAATTCCGCTTAAAAACAGCAAAATGCATCAGACTTTAGGCCAAACACTGCTTACCCAATCACCCGGCTGATGAGGGAATCCAGATAGTCACCGTCTTCCGTAAAATAAACGCCCGCCTCCAGGTAATCGTCCTTCGTGTTCATATTAGAGTTGTTCGGAAACTTCAGTTTCTGAACAACAACCGATAAAAAACAGCAAAATGCGGAGCATTTTGCAGGACTTGTTCGAGAACCAACCGGGTTCTCGAACAAGTCTATTGTCCCCCAGGGCCTTGTACGCGGTGGGACTGACGATGAATGAATCGAGGGTTATGCTTATACCCTGCACGGTCCCGGACAATTTGGCCTCAAATTCTTTTATCCGGTGGTGCAGGGCCATTTTATCGCTTCTGAAACGTTCATGACCCAGGCCGTGGGGTTCGATAAAAACGATATGCTGGACGGAAGCGGTCTTATCTATTAGCCAGAGGATGAAATCGGGGTAAAAACCCGAATTCTCAAAGAAACCAATGCCGGATCGGGTCTTGTTTCGGATAAGGTACATTTCGTAAACAGACGTGAGTTCTGGATTATTGCCGTGGTATTCGTCAAGCCTTTTCACAAAATCACTTTCGCTGTCATTAAGGGGCAGGGGCTTTACCACTATTTCCAGTCCTTCGGCGATTTTGAGGAAAGGACGGTAGAGACCGTAGGACAAATCGTAGATTTCAAAACGGCATCTGGAAAAGGGAAGGGGTAAAAATGTTCCGTTCTTGTGCGCGTCCTGCAGGGTCTTAACGAGATTTTCAAATTCCCTGATGTAGGCCCTGTGGTTTTCCCTTTCTTCCAGAAGAACCTCGTACTTTTCAATGAAGTTGGGGTCATCCTCATCAAGGGGGACATAGCGCAGCCTGCCGGATTCCCAGGCGTTACGGGCAGTGGTGTACTGTTTGTCAAGTTCTTTTTTGAGCAGCCTTGCGGCGTATTCCTCAAAGCGTTT
>JAISWN010000148.1 GCA_031271075.1 Treponema sp. | reverse complement strand
CCCGGAATGAAGCATGGCCTCCCGCAAAATGGTATTCATGCGGGTCTGATACCCTTTCCCTTCCTGCTTAAGCCACGCCACAATGTCGGCATCCAGTTTGCAGGTAACCGCAACTTTTACCGGCTTAAACATCTGGCGCTGTTCCCAGGGGCGGAATTTTGAAAAGTCGGTTATTTCGGGAATGTCGGAGCAGTCAATATCTTCATCTTTGAGACTATCAAGCCGTTCCCAATCTTCCCTGGTGGGCTTAGGTACGGTTTCCGAAGTATAGCGCACGATTGCCATAGTATGCCATTTCAGTCCGAATTATAGATCGCCCAGGGTTTCCCGCATGATCCCTTCCAGGCCCGGCTTGTTCTTGGGGTCGTATAAAAACTGTAAAGCCCGGCGGCTTTCGGCGGCGACGCCCTGTTCTCCGGTATTGGCGGGGGTAAAGACAAAGCCCTTTGTGTCAACCGCAGCGCTGTTGAACGTTTCGCCGGTGAGTACGTCGTACACCGTGAACCGCGCCTGGGCCGTTACCAGGGGCGGTATCTTGTACTCCGCCAATCCCGGCTCAAACCCGGTTTCCGCGTAACAGATCGCCGCGTACCGGGCGGGGAACGCTGCGTCCGTTTGTATCCGGGCGATGATCGCCCCTTCGTCAAGGTACGGCCCGGCGGTTAACGCGGAAGGCAGCGTGTAGTTCACCGCCCTCATGCCGAAGTTCCGGGAGAGGAGGGCTTTGAACTGGTTTACCACCAGATTCCCGGCGTTTACCTGCTGCCCCGCGCCGGTATCGATCACCTCAAGGCCGGTAACAAAGATGAGGGAAGCGTCTTTCATGGCGCTTACCCCGGCGCGGAAGTCCGCCAGGGCGGAAGGTTTTGCCGGGGACAGGACCAGGACGGCGTTGTCCCGGCGTATGGCAAAAAGGCCGAAATTCTGCAAGGCCCGCAGAATCCCCGGATAATACCGCGCCGAATCGTAGACGATCCGCGAGAGTTCCCCGTCGATGAGCGCCGGGAAAACAAGGGCGTTCCGGTAGAGCTTTTTGATACATTTTTCAAGCTCTTCGAGGTAAGCCCCCTGATTTTCCGTACCCGTAACGGAAAGGGTAACGCAGGCGTTACGAAGCCAGGAGTAGTAATCCTCATAGCCCCCGCCCAAACGGGGGTCCGCAAGGCCCGGCGTTTTCTGGGCGAAGAACCGGCAGGCAAGAAACGCCGCCTCCTCGTTGTCGATGTACTGCCGGGCCTTGTTAAAGTCTTCCATGCCCATAAGGGTAAGCACTTTTACCGCGTACAAGTTCCCCTGCCGTTCGGCCTTCCGGGCCAGTTCCCGCACACCGGTAAGCCTGACCTGGGTTGAAAAGGAGGAGGACTCCACATATACCGTGTAGGCGTCCTCAACGCCGCTTGAGTACCCGGCGGATTCCACGGAAATATCCGACCTGCTCTGTACCTGGGTTCCGATGGAGGAGGCAAAGTTCCGCAGCGCGTCGTTCCAGGCGTTTTTGACGGCCTCCTGTTCGGTCCGCTGGGGCGTAGAGATGCCTACACTGTATTTGTACTCCGCCGTGTCCCGGGGCGGGGCTGTATCCCAGTTGGGCGGGATGTTCTGGGCAGCCGCGAAATTCGCCGCTATGGTGAAAATCGTCCATAAGAATACTGATTTTTTCATGGCGCTATCCTCCTTGCGTCTCCTGCCCGCTTAAAGATTCTCTAACTGTTTTCATATTCGCGTGTATCACTGCTTCCCGTTCCAAGCCCGGATTATTCGTGTCCTAACGGACACAGAAAGCGGGGGCGCAGCCACCCACACTACTCGCAAGATAGTTGTAGGCAAGACCATAGTAGTGGACATGACAGAAATAGGCCGCAGAACCGGAATAAGCAGAAGGAGAAGCCTCCCACCACCACATCCTGTCTCCCTCCCTATCGTATTTTATCCGCCGGCTGTTGCTCTCGTAGTATTCAAGCCGGGCCTGGTTTGCCGCAGTCTCCCATGTTGTATTTGACGCCTCATTCCCTCCAAACATCTCCCGTTCCGTGGGCAGCCAGAGCCGGTCCGCCGGCGCATCCGCGGCGCTTGCCCCCCCTCCGCCGTTGGCGATGTACCGGGTGGGCGCGTACAAGGCCCCTTCCGGCACGCCCGCGGCAATCAGGCCCCGCAGAAAGCTGCCCGTCAGGTATTGGCGCATCTCGCTCGCCTTGTAGCCCCCCGCGTTGGTGTTGGTAGGGTTCATCCGGTGCGTACCGGGGATATTCTGGAACTGGAACACGATATGCGCCGGGGCGTCTTTGTTGGTCCCGGCAAAGCTGTCTATCCCCACCACTATCAGGCGCAGCAGCTTTCCCTTCCCGCCCAGGTCAACATTGTCCGTGTCAATTGCCCCGCCCCCGGCGTCTCCCTGCACCGTAAGATGGGGCAGGTCTATCCAGTCCCCAAGCATGATCCGCCGGGCTATTTGCGCCCTCCTCCCCCCGGCGCCCCCGCTATTGCAGGTTTGCAGAAACTCGTGGATCGCGTCGAGCAGCGCTTTTATCCCCCGGACGCCGAACACCTCCGCCAGGTCTGCGGACATCGACGACCGGGGAGGGGGTGCAAACATCTCCTTCACCACGCCCCGGCTGGTAATCGTTACGTTCCGGCTTATTTCCTGCCCGTTCCCAAAAACCATGCGGATCTTGTAGGTCCCCGGCTTCTCAACCGGTATCATATAGGTGTCGTTATCCCACAGCGCGGCGATTTCTTTGCCCTCAAAATAGAGCGTCCCGCCAACAACGGCGCTCACCTCTATCCCTATGCCCGCCGCGCTCACCCCGCCTCCCGGCCTCTGCGCCCCCGCCTGCGCCACCTGCCCGCCGTCCGCTGCCATGCCTTTCACAAAATTGGCTATCAGCGCGGTTACCCCGGCGAACAGCTCCCGGGAAGCCCCGCCCATAATATCGCTGGCGCTGTGGCTGAACTTCCCGGTGGATACATCGAGTATCTTTACCGTTACCGCATAGTCGGAACCCATCGCGTCCACCGAGCCGGTAACAATGTAGCTGATGTTCTCTAATTGCAGTTTCTTTACGTTTTCCGCGCTGGATATACTGCTTACCTGTATCCGCTGGTTTGCCAGCAGCTTGTCGATCTCTTCACGGGCTATCACCTGGTATTTGCCCGCGGCCACCATCCGGCTTTCCGTCAGGTTCCGTACCGTTATGGCGTCGGCCCGGACTTTTTCGGTAGTAAGATTGACGCTGAACTCCACCACCGCGAGCCGGGGCAAGTCCTGCGGTCCCTGCCCTTGCTGGCCGCCGCCCCGCTGGGCCTGGGCGGAATTCACCATAATAAGGGCGAAAACCGTAACTGCCGTCAACAGCTTCTTCACATTCACCTCCACATCGCTTTACTTTACCGGGCCGCCTGTATCCGGCCGCCCTCAATGGTAAACACATCCCACCGGGTCCCCGCCCGGTTTCCGGGAACCCTAAAGCCCTCCACCAGGCCGTCCCTGCCGTACACCCGCACGACCGCCCCGGAACGGGAAAGCGCGGACGAGGCGCTGTTCCCGCCGTTGGTGTAGTCGTGGATGTAAAGCCGGTACAGGCCCCGCAGATCGATCTCCATGATGGTAACGGTCTCGGGGCCGAAGCCGCTGCGGTCGTCCCGGTCAAGGACTACGGAGCCGTCATCGGCGCTGTGCATGTCCCGGTACGAAACATGGTAGCTCCCGGCCTTCTCCAGGTGCAGGTCAAGGTCCGCGGGCCTTTCGCCCCAGTCAAGGACGATGCGCAGATAATCGCCCCGCATGACCGGGGAAACCGCTATGCTGTTGCCGAATACGTTGTTGAGGGTTACCTCGAATTCGATCTCCGCGGTTATAAACCCCTCCTTGGAAAAGGTCAGGGTGTAGAACCCGTCTTCCTGCTCCGGAAAGCTGATGATCCCTTCCCGGTTGGTGGCAAACGTCCCGATGCCCTCTATGAACACATTCGCCCCGCTTACTGCCGTCCCGTCCAGGGCGTTGACAAACCGCAGGGGGATTAGCCCGTCCATTTTAAGTTTCATCATCCGGTTCAGGACGGCCAGGCGGGATGCGGCGGAAGCGCCGTCCCCACCGCTTTGGGCAAACAGCGCCGCGGCCGGCCCCGCAAACAGCCCCGCGCTTAGGCAGAGCAGGCAAAAAAATCGTTTCATGCTCCGGCCCCCTAATGTTCCGTCTGCAAATTCCGAATGCCTTCAAGGGCATAGCTGCGCACTTCCATCATCTCCCGTACAAAATCGTCCTTCGCCGCCGGGTCCGCGGCCGCCGCTTCCTCCGGGGGGAACTGCCTGATGAGAGAGTCGGCGACCCTTTCGGGGTCCAGCTTTTCTACCATGCCGATGATGTCTTTACGGGGGAACCGGACCAGCGCATAGGCGGTGTACCAGTCTTTGCCGTCCGTCCTGCCGGTTTCAATGTACCACTCCAGGGTCTCGTAACGGGGAACCGTTGTTTTAATCGAGTTGGTAATCGCCGCTTCCACCCGGAATTCCGCATCCTCCACGGTTGAGCTTCGGAAAAGCGACAGGGTTGTTACGTCTATCCGGGCCTTCATTTCCGATGCGATGTTTTCCGCGGTTACCTGCTGGATGTTCTGCCGCGCCCTGGTCCGGGCAAGCTGCTCCGACGCGGTTTTGTTGGAAATCCCCACATCGTAATACCATTCGGAGGTATTGCCCCCAGGCTCGTACTTCGCCCGCGCGCTTAAAGGCTCGGCTATCCACCGGGGCTTTCCCTCAGGCGGGCGGGTTCCGGTTAAAAGGGCGTTCAAAACCGTATCGGTCTGGATCGCCGTGTTCCAATGGCCCAGAATTTCCCCGCTCCGTACGCCGGTAAGTTTGACGCTTACCCGGTACCGGTCTCCTGAACCGCTCACGCTTCCGGTGATGACCGCCTCCGCCCCGGTCTTCTGCCCTATAGACTGGATGGAGTCATCGCTCACCGCGCCTGAATATTGGTAGTCCGCTTCCTGATTCAGGACCCGCATAACTTCCGGGCTCCGCTCAACCACGGTGAGCCGCCCGCTGTTCACCAGCAGGACGGAAAATGCGTCCGCGGCGTAAGAAGCGGCCTCCTTCACGGGCGCGGTAAAACCGGCGATCAGCACCTTTGTTTTGGGCCGCAGTTGATTTTCGGTATATGACACGGCCTTGGCCAGGGCCATGTCAAGCGTTCCCGACTGAGCGAAACACCAGCTTCCGCTTACACAAAGTAAAAGTACGAATAACCTCTTTTTCACAAAAACCTTCCTTGCTTTAGAAAGCATTTGCTTTATGCTATATCACTTCTTGCAGGGCCGTCAAGCCAAATGGAGTACAGGCGCAGCGGGAGGCTTCCCCCCCTTAACAGGTATAATCAACAACCTCGGGGCAGAGCCCCGAGGTATGTTGTTCTCATAAGGTATTTATATTCGGGTTTCATACCTTTATAACCGCGGCAAAGCTCGAACCGAAGGTTCGGCGGGGTATGAAACCCTCAATACGAATCAACCAAACCAGAAAAGGAGTGTTATGATAAAGCGTTTTTATATGATGATGGCCCTGGCGGGGGAAGCGTAACAGTAACATTGGAGGTATTACCATGAAAACACTTTTTCTTTTTTCGTTTGCGCTGTTAGCGAGCGCACTTTGTGCGCCTGTTTCCGTAATGGCGCAAAGTCGTTTTCCCGATGACTTTGTCCTCGTCAAAGGCGGCACATTCACTATGGGAACAGACTCTAAATATACCGGTAACTTTACGAAGCGGGATTCGGAGGACCGCCGGGACTCATCCGGGCCGCTAACGAAGACGGAGGGGACAGGGTATATCAGCGGTGAGCGCCGGGGGCTGGGTTTGGGGTCTTGGAAATTGGGGCCGGCAGCGCGCCGGTGCGGGAAGTCCTACCCTTTAACCGCTCCGGCAATGCCGGAAACAAAATACTTCTGCAGCGAGATAAAACAGATAACCACCGGGATCAGGGTCATCATTCCGGCGGCGGCCATGCCGGACCAGTCGGTTTCGTTGGCGCTTTGAAAAGCCATCATCCCCACCGGAAGGGTTCTCAGCGAGGGGACGCCAAAGGTAAAAACCAAAGGCAGCATAAAATTATTCCAGGACGACATAAAGGTTAAGATAACCACCGTGGCGGTAACAGGCCCTGTCATGGGAAACATCACCCGGGAAAAGATTGTAAAGAAACCCGCCCCGTCCATGCGGGCGGCTTCGGGCAGGGAATCGGGGAGTTTTTCAAAAAAGCCTTTGTAGAGGAGGATCGAGGCAACCTGTCCCCCGCCGCTCATGGCCAGGACAAGGCCCGTTCTGGTATTGAGGAGTCCGAGATGCTGGCTCAATTGAACGGTGGGAATGATCGTTGTTCCCAGAGGTATGAGAAAAGTTGCGATTAACACCGACATGATTGCCCTTTTCCCGGCGAAATGGTAGCGTCCCAGCGCGTAACCCGCCAGGGCGCAGCGGAAAACCACAACCAGGATACAAGAGGCGGTGGTAATAACACTGTTAAAGAAGTATCCGCTAAAGCCGCCCTTGACCCAGGCGCGCCAATAGTTTTCAAAGCTTAGATGGTCGGGAATAAGGTTAAGCCCCTTCTGAAATATTTCCATAGTGGATTTAAAGGAAGCGCTCAACATCCACAGAAAAGGATAGATCCAGCAAAAACAGAAAAACGCCATCAGGATCGCAAGCGCCCGGATCCCATACTCCCTTTTTGGAATAAAGCTTCCCTTCATTGTTTTCCGGCTCCTTCTTCCCTCTGAACAATTTTCCGGATGGAAAGCTGGACGCCCGTGAGGATAACAAAAACCCACCCGAATACGATTGCTGCGGTAGAAGCGTAGCCTATCCGGGGAATGGACGCGCCAAAAGCCCAGCGGTAAATAAAAATTTCGATAACCTCGGTTTTAAAGAAAGGCCCGCCCTTGGTCAGGGTGAGCATGAGATCGAAGACCCGCAGCGCGTCGCTGAGGGTGAGGATAGTAATGATGATCCCAAAGGGAACAAGCAGGGGAACGGTTATATGCGCAAAAGTCTTCCACCCGTCCGCCCCGTCCATGTGGGCCGATTCATAGAGTTCCTCCGGGATGCTTTGCAGGCTGGCTATCCAGTAAATCAGGGAGATGCCCAGCCATTTCCAGCACCAGATCATTCCCGCCGTAGCCAGGGCGGTATCGGCGTTTCCCAGAAAGAATACCTGTTCCTTCATGATACCCAGGGCGCTAAGAACGATGTTTACCGGCCCCTGGGAAGGATCGAAAAACATATTCATGGTCGTTCCTACAATCGCGCTGGTGGTTACCACGGGAATAAAGATAAGTACCCGGAAAAAAGATTTAAAGCGGAAGGGCTTCCAGGTAAGCAGCAGGGCCAGGGCCAGGGAAAAAAGGAAGCGTAGCGGAACGACTATAACAAGAAAGAGAAAGGTTACCGAAAGACTGTTCCAGAAAAGGGGATCCCCGAACAGTTCCCGGAAATTATCAAGGCCCGTAAAAGCCCCCCTGCTCTGGAAACCGTTCCAGTCCAAAAGGGAATACCACAGGGTTCCAATCACCGGCCAGATGGTATAAAGGCCGTAGAGAACCAGGGTAGGAAGGAGAAACAGATATATCCACCCGTAAGGCGTTTTTGTTTTCATGCTTCCGGTCTTCCCCCGCCCGCGGCCTTCGTTAATAATCCTAATACTTGTCAGTGGTAAAATTCATCCCGTAGGTCCAGTTGCTGAATTTCCAGTCGTCAATAGAGACTTTAACTCCCTTTGCCTGAACCGCCTTAACCGCCCGGTCCCGTTCGTTGGTCATGGCGGTATTGTACTTTACCAGCTCCCCCTTCCAGTCCTTTATCGCCCCCGAGTAGTATCCCTGGAGGATCTCCGCGGGGTTGGGATGCACCTCCCTCATCTCCGCGAGCACTTCGCCGATGGCCGGGTTCCTGAGCAGGGGGTTCGGTTCATAGGCCATGGTCCTTTCAAAGATATTGATAACATCAATGTAGGTGGAATGCACATCGGCCTGTTTTACTACCGAAAGTTTTAAGGGGGGCTGATCCATTCTTTCGGCAAGCTTTATATAATACCTATCGGAAGTGAATTCTTTAAGGATGCCGGTCGCCTCCGCCGCCGATTTGGACTGGCTTGAAATAAAGAAAGTTCCTCCGGGAGGCCCGCGGTACACCTTGTAGGAAGCCTGGGGGTTTTTCCGCACCGGCTCGTCCACCGCAATCTGATCCAGAACCGCAGGAAAACTGCTCTTTAAGACACCGGCGTTCCAGCTTCCGTCAAAAAGAATCGCCGCCTCTCCGGCGGCCCAGCGTTCCCGGGCCTGGCGCATATCAAGGTTAACCGACACAGGATGTACGCTGCCGTCGTCTTTTAAGCCCGTAAGAAATTCAAACACGTCAAAATAATAAGGAGAGGCATACTGGTATTCCCCGGTTTTCCAGTCTACGCTTCCGCAGCCCCCCGAGGCATTCACCCAGTCCCGAATGGAATCGTTCATGCGGTTGATAAAGGCGATGGGAATAATAACTCCATACACCTTGCCGCCGGATTGCTGGGTAATCTTTTTCGCCAGATCCCGAAGTTCCGTAAAGCTCTTGGGAAACTGGGCGTAGCCCGCGTCGGCTACCGCCTTCTTGTAATACCAGGACGGCACATTGTGGTTCAGATTGTTCATGGTAGGAAAGGAATAGACCTTTCCGTCAAAAAGGGTTGTCCCCTCAAAAAGAGTTACCCGTACATGCTCGGGCAGTTCTTCTTTACTCACCGTCATGGGAGAAAACCAGCCTTCCCTGAACAGCGTGGCGGCCTCTCCGCCAAGGGTATTGGAGAACACATCGGGACACTGGTTGGATCTAAAGGCGAGCAGCAGGGCATCGTTTTGCTTGGCCGGATCGTACTGGGTGTATTCCACCTTGTTTCCCGTTTTGGCGCTGTACTCGTCCCACAGGGCCTGATGCATAGGGGCCAGGGGCAGAAAATGGTCCCACCAGGTTATGGTTTTCGGCCCGCTCTGAACCGGCGCTGAAGGGCCGGCGCCCTTATCCGAACCGCCCCCGGCAAAACAAAAGGACGCCGCAATAACCAGGATAGACAAAAGGCTTACCGTCTTTTTCATAAAAACCTCCTCACTGTTAGAATTTATATTAATGCCGCCCTACCACGCCGATTTCCGTACCGGCAGGGGATCGGCGGTCTTTGACCAGTGATTCAAAAGCCGCTCAAGCAGTTCAACTTTTACGTTTCCATAAGCCCTGTCCCGGTAACGGTTGTAATGTTCCCCCGGATCTTCCTCCAGGTCATACAGTTCCCCGGACTTGTCGCTGTGGGCGGCTACCAGCTTGTAGCGGGCAGTCCTCACCATGGTGGCGAAGGCCGGGGGATCCCGGTGCCAGGGCATGGCGTT
>JAISWN010000101.1 GCA_031271075.1 Treponema sp. | reverse complement strand
TCCGGAAGGGCCAGATCGATGGCGAAGAGGGTTTGGCCCTTTTTGTACAGTTCCGATTCCCGGGAATTGAGGTACTTGGGGCCCTCCCCCTCAAGGATCCTGCCCCCAAAGGCCACGGTCCTGCCCTGCCGGTCCGCAATAGGGAACATGAGCCGGCGGGAGAAAAAACTCGACTGGGGGTAACGTTCCGAAAAAAGCCCCGTACCGGCCAGGAACTGGGGGGAATAGCCTTTTTTCGACAGGAAATTAAAAAGCCAGTTCCGGTCAGCCGGGGCATAGCCCAGTCTGAAACGCTCGATCATACCCTGATTAATTCCCCTGGATATAATATACTGTTTTGCCACGGCTCCTTCATCCCTTTCCATCAAAAAATAATGAAAAGTAACGGAAACCCGGCGAAAAAGTTCCGCCAGTTCCTCTTTTTTGCCCTCTTCCTCAGGGGTATTTTGCTCAAAGCCCCCGTTTTCCCGGACTATTTCGACCCCCATGCGCCGGGCCAGGGTTTCCACCGCCTCGGGGAAGGAGAGCTTGTCCATTTCCATGACAAAGTTGATTATCCCGCCCCCCGCGCCGCAGCCGAAACAGTGGTACATCTTCCGTTCGGGATCCACGGTGAACGAGGGGGTCTTTTCGTTGTGGAAGGGACAGAGCCCCCACCAGCGGCCCCCTTTCTTTTCCAGCCGCAGGTAATCCTCCACCACCGCCACCGCGTCCAGCCGGTCGTTCAGTTCCTGGATGGTGGATCGGGCAATGCGGCTCATGAGGCGCTCCTCCGGAGGGCTGTCATGGGCGGGAACCGGCTCCCTTAAGGTAAAAGACGCCGGCCCGGATGTGGTCATCCAGGGTTCGGGAAAAATAGTGCCGCCCCGCGGCGGGGTCGATGAGGCGGAAGTAGAGAAAATCGCTGGAAGCGGGGTTAAACACCGCGTTCAGGGCCGTCGCCCCAGGGGAACAGATAGGGCCCGGGGGCAGGCCGGGCCGCGTGTAGGTATTGTAGGGATCCCGAATCTCCGTGTCCCGGGTGTACAGGGTTTCCGGGTGGGGTTTCCCCTGGATCTCGGTGATCACGTACTCCACGGTGGCGCAGGACTGGAGGGCCATGCCGATCCGGAGCCGGTTGTCGAAGACCCCGGCCATGAGGGGCGCCTCGTCATCCACCCGGTATTCCCGCTCTACGATGGACGCGAGAATTACCCTCTTGTAAAGCTCCTCCGCCGGCAGCCCGGCCGGACCGGACAAGGCGGCAAGGTGGAGGAAGAAATTATCCGCCATGGCCCGGATCACCCGGCCAGCTGGGTAGTCCTGGGGAAACAGGTAGGTGTCGGGGAAAAGGTAGCCTTCCATGGTTTCCCCCGGAACCCGGTACTGATCCCGGATCTCCCCGTCCGCGGCGGCCCGCAAAAAATCTTCCCCCCCGCAGATGCCTGAGTCCTGGAAGATCCGGGCGGTTTTTTTCAGGGTGATACCCTCGGGAACCGTTACCCGCACCAGCATCTGCCGGCCCTGAACCAGGAGGGCGTGGATGGCCGTCTGGCTAGCGGGAATCTCCAACCGGTAGGAACCGCTTTTGATGTATTCCTTCTCAAAACGGGAAAGGAGGCGCCAGAAATAGCGGGTTCTGATGAGCCCCGATTCTTCCAGCCGTTTTCCCACCGACAGGGCGCTTTCCCCCTTCCTCACCTCCAGCAGTACCGATCCGTCCGCTTCCAGCCGGATACCTTCCCCCTCCCGCGGCCCGGCGGGGGGCGGTGAATTGAGGTAAACAAAGACCCCTACAAACAGGGCAAAGAGCAGGAGAAAGAGGCAGATAAAAAAGCTCGTAAATTTTACTATGCGGCGGGCCAGGGGAGACATACGCTTACAGCAGGATCTCCATGCCTTCCATGGCAAGGGCCAACTCCACATTCTTGATGTTCATCCGCTCGGTGTACCAGCGGGCGGACTGGAGGATGTTGAAGAGCTTCCGGTCGTTGTAAGAAGGATCGTGATGGAAAAGCACCATCTGCCTGATCCCCCAGTTGGCGGCGAAATCCACCGCCAGGCTGAAGGCGCTGTGCCCCCAGTTGTACTTCTCGATAGCCTCCCCCAGGGTGTACTGGCAATCCATTACCAGGAGATCGGCGCCGGTAAAAAAAGAGACGTTTTCCCTCGTTTTCTCAAAATCCGCGGGGGAAAGCTCGGTATCGGTGGAATAGATAAAACGGTGTTTGCCATCGTCCACCCGGTAGCAGTAGCAGCCTCCGGGGTGGTTCACTTTTTTGAAGGAAACATCCATCCCCAGGAGGGTGATTTTACCGCTTAACCTGTGGAAGGTCTTTTTGGCGCCCATGGTATCCATGGTTACCGGGAAGTAGGGAGGGCTCATCTGTCCCTGGAGAAAATTCTCCAGTTCCCGGCTGGGGGAATAAAAATCTACCGCCACCGCGGGATCGTAGGCGGGGCCGAAAAAGGGCAGCCCTTGCAGGTGATCCCAGTGAAAGTGGGAAAAAAACAGATGGTATTGGGAAGGCTTGGGGGTTTCCCCGGACAGGCTTATCCCCATCTCACGAATTCCGGAACCCGCGTCGAATACAAGGGTCGCCGGAGAATTGTCCTGGTTTACCGTTACGCAGGGGGTGTTTCCCCCTACCGTGCCGAAAAGCCAGGGGGGAAGGCCGGAAAGAAAACGCTCCCGGCTGTCCGGGCCGGCAAGATCTTCCGGGGTAAGCCGTTCCAGGATGGCGAAAATCTTGCTTTTGATCTGAGCCGACGTTGGCGGCGCGGGCAGGGAACCCCGGACCCCCCAAAAACGGATACGCATCTAAACCCCCGGCAGCATCTTATTTCGTATAATTAGTGTCTGTCCACAAAGTCGGTTACTTTGCGGACAGACCTTGCATTTTTTCGCCTAAAGGCTGCAAAATGCCTTTTTTAAGGTAGTCTGTCCATAATGTGTCTACATTATGGACAGACTCTAATTACCGGTTCAGCCAACCGGGCTTTAAGACACGCCTCAATCTGAGCCAAGTCGTGGAATTCGCCCTTTCCCATGCCCGGACAGCCCGCTTTGGCAGCATCCCAGGAGCCGCGGGACGACAGAACCGAGTCCCAGAAGGGAAAATTCCGGCACTGCAAAGGCCGACTCCGGTAAACCACACAGCCATCCTTCCAGAAGATACAGTCATAACCGGGTTTCTCTTTTAGGGAAAGGTACTCTTTAGCCCCCTCCTGAGGCACCCAGCGGCAATAGGCCCTTATAAAATCCCGCCGGGACATTTTTTGTTCCGCCGCCAGGAGATCCAGATCCTTTTCGGAAAGGAACACGTACCCGCTCTCGTACCGGCAGCAGGCGGAACAACGGGTACAGGAAAAGAAAAGCCCGTCACGATAAAAAGG
>JAISWN010000118.1 GCA_031271075.1 Treponema sp. | reverse complement strand
CCGTAGCCTTCCAGCCGCAGCCAGCCGGGTTGGAGCCTCAGATTCACGGCGGGGATCGCCTGGCCGGGGCTGTAGGACAGGCTTTCTATTACATTTCCCCCCTGAACCAGGCGGATAGTTTTAGTGGCGATCCCGAAAGGGGCCCAGATCTCCCGCCGCCGGTTTTCGTCCACCTTAATGTTTAGCCGGTAGTTCCCGGCGGCGGCGGTTTCACCGAGGCCGTAGCTTTGCCCATCTTCCCCGGTAAGGCTTATCCCGGCAAAGGGGCCAAGGGTAACAAAACTGCGGCCTGCTTCCAGGGCTTCCCTGACGGCGGCCGTATCGATCCTGCCGTCCCGGAGCCCCAGCCATGTCGCGGGGGGGAGGGGTTTCTCTTCCGTCCCGTGCCAGTCCCAGCCGGCGGCGGCGGCCAGACGATGCCCCTGGTTCAGCAGGCCGGTCCACCAGTCAAAGGCCAGGTGGTTCTTCAATTTGCCGTGGGGGAAGGGGTTTGACCATACCTCGATGTAGTCGATGTTTTCCCAGTCGCGAACCTTGAAATCCCAGTAACAGCCGGTACAGAGGGGGCTGCCGAATTCAAAGGGGTGGGCGATGCCGATCACCCCCCGGACATTCTTGATGGCCCGGGTGTACTCGTCAATGGTCTCCGGCCGGGCAAAACGCCAGTCTATATACTCCTCCGCCCCCAGCACCACCATGTGGCCGTAGTAGGTGGTCCATTCGATGCCGGGAATAACCGGAACCCCCTCCGCCGGGTTTGGCGAAAGTCCGTCCAGGGCGGACATGGTGTTGTGATCCGTTACCGCTATGGCGTCGTAGAAGAAGTCCCCGGCCCGTTCGCGGAGTTCGGCCAGGGTAAAATCCCCGTCGCTGTGCAGGGTATGGGTATGCAGTTCAAAGCATTTGTAGACGATCAAGCGCCCTCACTCCCGTCCCGGGCAAGTACCCGCAGGCGGTAGCGCAGTTCCCCGCTGACTACCGAATGAACGTTGATCACCGCCCGCCAGTTTCCCGCCAGGGCCGGCTGCCTGAAAAACCCGGGGGAAGAGAAATTCCCGGAAATGATATGCCCCTGTTCGGGGGCGTGCCGGTGGGCGCAGCCCAGGTAGCGCCCCTTGTAATCAATTGACAGGGTAACCAGGCTCGTTACCGAAGGGAGGAACCGGTCCAGCGGTTCAAGGCCCTTCCGGTATTCCTCCGGGACAAAGCGCCGGACGCCATCCTCGATCATGATCCTTGCCGCGTCTTCATCATCGTAGCCCTTTGGCCCGTAGGCGCACACAAATTCCAGGGATTCAAAATCCCTCTCCACCGGGAAGGGAACACAGACATTGGTTTTCGCATCGCCGGCGTGGAGAAGAATAAGCCTGTCCAGAAGGAGATCCACTTATTTTTCCCAGGCCTTTTCTTTCAGGTTGGTGTAGATGTATACCCCTGCCGAAACGGAACAGAGGATGAACATGATTACCGACAGGGCGGCGGCTTTTTCATAATCCATGTAGGAATTAAAATGCCGGTAAAGGGAGATACCCAGCATGGTGGGATTGGTGGCCCCCAGCATCAGGAACGGGGTGGTAAAGGAACCGATGTTGCCCATAAACACAAAGGTAGCGGCGATAAAAACATCCTTGATGGACAGGGGCAGGATCATGGAGGTAAAAACCTTCCACCTGCCCGCCCCCACATCCCGGGCGCCTTCGATGACCGAATCGGGAATACCCGAAAGGCCGGAGGTAATGATCAGCGCCGCGAAGGGAATGTTGAACCACACATTCATCAGGGTAATGCCCTTGGGATTGAACATGAGGCCGGGTTTAAAATCCCCCCCAAAGACCAGGGAGATCCGGTTTAAAAGCCCCGAATCCCGGATAATAACCATCATACCGTAGATCGCCACCAGGCCGGGGATGAAGCGGGGGATAAGGTACAAGGCCCCGATAAGCTTGCTGGTCTTGGACTTGGTAAACCGGAGGTACATGGCAAGAAGGTAGGCGATTACCATGGCGATAAGGACGGTGCTTACCACCACCCCCAATGTAAACAGTATGCTTCCCCGTTCCAGGGGGTTAGTGAAAAAGTAGGTGTAGTTCTCCAGGGTAAACCTGCCGGTTCTCCTTTCCCGAAAACTCCGCAGTATGGAATTGACGATAGGATAGGCAACCACCAGCATAACTACCAGGAAAGAGGGCAGCACGAAAAAATAAGCGGCGGCCCTGTTTAGAAAACGTACAGCCTTTTGATTCACTTTAATTCCCCCGGAAAAAAAACGGCGGAACCGGGTTCCGGCCCCGCCAGGCCCTTTGCTACGGCAGTACCGCGATGGTCTCGTTCCAGACCCGGTACAATTCCTGTCCCAGTTCGCCGATGGTATTGATCCTGAAGGCGCTTACGTCCAGGTCTTTTACCGACGCCGCGTCCTTCGCGTCAAGCAGGGAGGCGGGGATCAGCGGGATAGCCGCCATTTCGCTCAACAGGATGTTCTGCGCCTTTGACGTTAGGAGGAAATCGATGAAGGCGTAGGCCGCCTCGCTCTGGGTTCCGAAGCTGGGGATGCCCATGATGTTAATGGAACCGGTAAAGGCGGGATCTATCTGGTAGATCTTGGTACTGGCGGGAAGGGTTCCGGTCTTTATACCCGTAAGGCTCTGATCCGCCCAGGCCGGGGCCATGTCAATTTCCTTACTGGCCAAAAGATCCAGGGTTCCCTGGTTCTTGTTGGGGTACACCACCTTGCCGGAAGATTTGTAGAGGTAGGGGTGGATCTCTTTGAGGTAATCAAAGCCCGGGCTCCACTGATCCTTCCATTTGGGGTC
>JAISWN010000116.1 GCA_031271075.1 Treponema sp. | reverse complement strand
CCGGAAAAGAAAAATTATCCCCTCTATACCCCATGCCCTATACCCCTCTGACACCCGGTTTCTCAACAACCATGCCGCCGCTGAGGGCCGCGGGAGCTGCGGCCCTCAGCGTAGCGTTAGTATGCTTCCGCAGTTCCCCAGTAAGACTTCGCTCCCGCCCCCACTCTTCCTGAACACCCCACTGCCCCCAACGTACACACCCCCGCCGGCCCTCCCGGAGTATCCCGGCCTGCCCGTATAAAGGCCGCGCAAACAACCAGCGGCGACAACAAAAAAACTACCAGCACAAACCCGGAAACCTTAACGGCTATCCTTTTCATAGCTCCTCCCTTGCCTACCCTTCCCCAGCTACCGCGGCTTCTTCCAGCTTCGTTATTTACCGCATTTGTTCCCAAACCGGCCCTTCATAACCGCCCCTTATCTTTTATTCGTGCCGAGGGGTCGGACTTGCTGTGCAAGTCCACTTAATACCCCGCCGAACCGCAGGTTCGACTTCAGGGCGAGCTTGTTGATTCCCGTGCCTTTATTGCTTCTTTAGGGCTGCCTGCCGGCGTTCCGCCTGACCTGGAGCTAACGGCGCGGATATACAATATCAACGAAGGGCACAACGGGGACATGGTGGAAAAGGACAATATCTTAAAAGGGTTTCTTGAGAGAAACGGATCGGAGGTAGTCAATATGTTATTCGGTGAATGGAAGCTGGAAGACGCGCTGGTGGTTGAGCGGGAGGAAGGCCGGGAGGAACGGGTAACCTTCATTATCCATTTCTCCATTCTCAAACAATTATCAGATAAGGGGTAATCCCTCATTCGTTCCTCAATGCGGCGTCTGACACCGGCGCGTTCCCCGTGCCGTCGCCGGCGCTGTCCCCGTCGTCCTCGAAAAGCCGCTCGAACTCCTCGTCGTCTATAACCATCGTATCCTCCGCCAAGGCCGGACGCCTTAGCCACCCAATCAACCGCCGTATCATACACACTTCCTTCCTTGTTTACTATTCATTCTCCCTGTTCCCTCCTGCTCCTGTATTAGACTTGTTCGCGAACCCGGTTGGTTCTCTGCTCGCCTGTGGCTAGCTTGCAAGTCCTGCAAACTGCTCCGCATTTTGCTGTTTTCAAAGGCAGATGAAAACGGGAAAGAGGAACCCGCGCCGGACCGCAGCTTCGACTTCAGGCGAGGTATGTTGATTAGCGCTAAGGAAGCCGCATGGGGGGGGGGGGGTAGAATTCCGTAACGGCGCACTCCGCCTTGACAGGGAAGAAGTGTACCCGCGGGAATCAGCGATGCCGGGAATTACTATCCCGGGAATATCCAGGGGACAAAAATCGCGTTCTTTCATTTTGCAACCTCGCTTATTTAGGGCCTAACATTACAACAATATCGTAAAAAAAACCAGAAAATCAAGGGAAAATTCAAAAAAAATGTCTGACACCTACTGGTGGCCGACACCCCCGGCTGACATTGCGTCACGAAAGCTCGTGAAAGGAGGAGATAGAGAGGAATAAGCCCGGATTGGCGGCAAAATCTCCGTGTTTCTCCGTGAAAATCCCTGGTCAAGTTTTCCCATATCTGCCTTCTTAGTGTTTACAGGGTATTAGTGTGAACAGGCCCTAAGGTCATAGCCCTCAAAGCGGAAGTTCGTAGCACGAACCGCAGCTTCGACTCGCCGTGACAGCGATTTCCCCTGGAACTTCAGGCGGCGCCTGGCGGGCACTTGCGATTCAAATGAAAATGTGTAAAATTTCCAGGTATGCTTGATGGGCTTTTGTTCGATGTATTCGCTCTCCAGGCGGATCAGTTTGCCATAAAGTGGAAAGATCAGATCCGCAAGGCCGCCCATTTGAAGCATTACAACGGCCTCAGCGATGAAGCGTTGATAGCGGCAAACGCCCCTTTCTACCCTATCCTGGGCCGTACCGTCTCCCGGGGACTTGACCGTTCCCTGGTGGGGGAATTTTTTGTTAAACTGGGAAAGCGGCAGATGGGCGAGGGCTTTCCCATTTCCGAGGTGGTTTACGCCGTAAATCTGTCTCACAAAGTGGTTATTGAATACATTATGAGTGAATACGCCCCGGAAAACCCCTTGCGGATGTACCAAAGTATGGGGATCATGACCCAGGTGGCGGAATTTTTCCTCCTGGGCTGTTTTTATCTGACCAAGGGTTTCCTGGAAGCGACCTACACCCACATGAACTACCAGGACAAGGTATCCAAGGAATTGCTTCAAAAGTATTTCAGGGATGATTTTTTCTTTAAAAAGGACTAGAAAAAGACGAGGAGTTAATAAAAGTTATGGACATTAAGGGGCCTCTGGAGGAATTCAGGGTTATTTTTTCTATTCCCCTGCCAAAAGGTGTTTCTATTTCGTTTTTCGGCCAGGAAATTACATCGATAGACATCAATGAAACGGTTTTGATCTCCTGGGTGACCATGGGGATCCTCATCGCCGCTACCCTGCTCCTTACCCGGAAACTGCGGGAAGTTCCCCGGGGGGCCCAGGTGTTTCTGGAATGGGCCGTGGAATTCCTCGACAACTTTTCCCGGGAACACTTTGGCCGCCGGGCGGCGGTCTACGGCCCCTATATCGGCACGGTGTTCCTCTTTCTCCTCCTGGCGAATATTCTCCCGGCAATCTCCCCCATGGGGATCGCCGCATTAGGGCTGGAGCCTCCCTTTACCATCAAGCCCCCCGCCAGGGACATCAACCTGACCGCGGCGCTGGCCCTGATTTCGATCCTCCTGGTGCTTTTCGGGGGACTGCGGGCCCGGGGACTAAAGGGCTGGGCGAAAAATCTGCTCCGCCCGGCGCCGATGATGCTGCCCTTTAACCTGCTGGAGTACATTATCCGGCCCGTTTCCCTCTGTCTCCGGCTTTTCGGCAATATCCTGGGGGGTTTTATTATCATGCTCCTGGTTGAACAGGCCCTGCCGGTTCCGGTGGTTCTGCCGGTGGTCTTGTCCCTGTACTTCGATTTTTTCGACGGCCTCATCCAGGCGGTCGTATTTACCTTTCTGACCACTCTTTTTGTGGCGGAAGCGGTTGAAATTTAAGGAGTTTTACTATGGATAACCTTCTGTTCCTGATTGGCGCGGGTGTCGCGGTGCTGACCGGTCTCGGCGCGGGTATCGGTATCGGAATAGCCACATCCGGGGCTTCCCAGGCTATAAGCCGGCAGCCCGAGGCTTCGGGCAAGATCATGACCGTTTTCTTCCTGGGCATCGCCCTGGCGGAAGCCACGGCTATCTACGGCTTTGTGATCGGCATCCTGATTTTCACCAAAGGCGCCTGAGAGCCCTATTATGATTAGCCTCTCCCCGGCAACCTTCCTGGTTACCATCCTCAACATCACCATCCTTTTCTTCATCCTCCGGGCGCTTCTCTTTAAACCGGTAAGCAAATTCATGGCCGGCCGGACAAAAAAGGTGGAGGACGCGCTTGCCCAGGCGGAAAAGGAGAGAAACCAGTCGAAACAGCTTCTTGCTTCCTACGAGGAGCGGATCCGGCAGGCCGAGGGCGAGGCCGAGGCGATTATCCGGGAGGCCCGGGAAAATTCCCGGCAGGAGGCGGATCGGATTGTGGCGGAGGGGAAAGCCTCGGCGGAGCGTATGATCGCCTCGGCCCGCGGCCAGATCGACGTGGAACGGCAGGCCGCCCTGGCGGTGTTCAAGGCGGAAGCCGCCGCCCTGGTGGTGGCCGCCGCTTCCCGGCTTTTGCGGAGGGATCTGAACCAGGAAGACAACCGCCGCCTGGCCGCGTCTCTTCTGGCGGAGATTGCCCGGGGGAAAGCCTCCCGTGGCGGATCGGGCCAGGGCGCGGCGGGGGAATAGCCGGTGTCCGCCACGGAACGCTGGGCCGGCCAATGGACTGCCCGCTGGGCTTTGGCCTTTGTAAGGGCCCTGGGGCAGGACCCCGAGGCTGTCGGCCAGGGTCTTGCCCTGCTCAGGCTTATACACCCGGTGATTGATTCAATCCGCGCCTCCGGGGGCAGGGGGGAGCCTTCGGGAACCGTTGCGGCGGGCCAACTGGAGGGGATGCTCCGGGCCGCGTTGAAAGAGGCCGGCGGCCCTGCCAAGCCCGCCGAATCTGCCGGGGCTTCAGGGGGCGGGGAAGCTAAAACGGCGGAGATTACCTTCCGCTTCCTTTTGCTTCTGGTTAGGCGGGGGTTCTTCGGCCATACCGGCAGGATCATCGAAAGGATAGGGGTGGAACTGGACGGTTTGCGGGGTTTTCTGCGGGCCGGCCTTGAATCCCCCTTCCCGCCGGAAGAAGACTTTAAAAGGGAACTGGAAGCGGAACTTGCCGGAAAAACCGGCGCCCAGGGCGTGGTGTTTGAGGTGAAGATCATGCCCGAATTACTTGGAGGGTACCGGCTGCGGATTGGCAGCGAGATTATCGACGCCAGTCTGCGGGCCCTCCTGGCGAAAATGGAGGCGGATCTTGCGGCCTCTTATACCCCGGGCAAAACCGGCGGTTTAAGCGGCGCCCTTCCGTCCCATGGAGGTTTGTAATGGTCGATTACGGTAACCTGACCAGGGTTTTACAGGAACAAATTGAACACTGGGATGGGAAACCTTCCTCCGATTCCTCGGGATTTGTCGTCCAGGTGGGGGATTCGGTAGCCACGATATACGGACTCGACAAGGCGGTATACGGGGAACTGGTGGATTTTAACTCCGGGGCTATGGGAATAGTCCTTAACCTGGAGGAAAACGGGGTTGGCTGCGTGCTCCTCTCCGGCGAATCCCTGGTTAAAGACGGGGAGGAGGCCCGGGGTACAGGCAAAGTCGTTTCGGTGCCCGCCGGCCCTTCCCTCCTGGGCCGGGTGGTGAACCCCCTGGGGGAAGCGGTAGACGGCAGGGGCCCTGTGGTTGCGGAGGAGTATCTTCCGGTGGAATCCCCCGCCGCCCCGGTAATTGACCGGGGGACGGTGAATGTGCCGCTCCAGACCGGCGCCCTTTCGGTGGATTCCATGATCCCCATCGGCAGGGGGCAGCGGGAACTCATCATCGGCGACCGGCAGACCGGCAAAACCGCCCTGGCTATCGACACGATCATCAACCAGAAAGGGAAGAACGTCTACTGCGTCTACTGCGCCATCGGGCAAAAATCCTCCTCCGTGGCGGCGATCATCAAGAATCTGGAGAAATTCGGGGCCATGGATTACACCTTCGTGGTTCTGGCCTCCGCCTCCGATTCGGCGGCTCTGCAGTACCTGGCCCCCTATTCGGCCGTGGCAATGGCGGAACACTTTATGCGCCGGGGCGGGGATGTCCTGGTGATCTACGACGACCTTTCCAAACACGCCGTGGCTTACCGGACTATCAGCCTCCTCCTCCGCAGGCCCCCGGGGCGCGAGGCCTTTCCCGGAGACGTGTTCTACCTCCACTCCCGGCTTCTGGAGCGCTCGGCGAAGCTTTCCGACGCCCGGGGAGGGGGTTCCATCACCGCCCTGCCCATCGTGGAAACCCAGGCGGGGGACATTTCCTCCTACATCCCTACCAACGTTATTTCCATTACCGACGGGCAGGTCTTCCTGGATTCCGAACTCTTCAACTCAGGCTTCCGCCCCGCCGTGGATGTGGGCCTCTCGGTAAGCCGGGTGGGCGGTTCGGCCCAGTCCAAGGCTATCCGCAAAATCTCCGGACGCCTGCGCCTGGATCTGGCCCAGTACCGGGAAATGGCGGCTTTCGCCCAGTTCGGGAGCGACTTGGACAAGGCCACCCAGGACAAGCTGGCCCAGGGAGTGCGGCTTATGGAGGCCCTGAAACAGCCCCAGTTCAAACCCTACGCCATGGAGGAGCAGGCGGCCATCCTGTTTGCCGCGGTCAACGGCTACCTGATGGATGTGGAGTTGGAGAAAATCGGCCCCTTCATCAGAGGTTTCCTGGAGTATCTGGGGAGCCACAAGGGCGCCGCGCTGGAAACCATCGCCAGTACCGGGGCCATCACCGCGGAAACGGAATCGGAACTGCGGAAAGCGGTGGAAGCCTACAAGCAGCTTAAACAATAGGCGGGAACCATGGCGAATCTACGGGACGTCCGCCTGCGGATGCGGGCCATCAGACAGACCCTCCAGGTAACCAAGGCGATGAACCTTATCTCCACGGCGAAACTGCGGAAGGGCCG
>JAISWN010000070.1 GCA_031271075.1 Treponema sp. | reverse complement strand
CAAGGGATAGAAGCGGAAATCCCGCAGACCCCCCCACAGGGGGTCGAGGAATTGAAGCGGATAGCCCGGTTCCCGCCGTAGGTGGGAATGCGCCCAAATCCGCAAGTTTAATCGTGCCGGGCTGCCAGTAGGTTGCTTAGACTAAAAATACGTATACATTTGAGGCTCATTTGTTTTACCTTTTGTGTTAATATCTGAAGGCTGTTGTTTCAAAGCCCGGCAATTTGGAACGGCCTCTCGTGTTAACAGCAAGGCGGAAACTATGAAAGACGGCGGAAAAAATCATCCGCGAAAAAGAAGCAGGGTATTCCGGAAAAGTACCGCGCCCGGTTTGAGGAGGAGCGTCTTGAGACAAACATTAGACTTGTTCGAGAACCCGGTTGGTTCTCGAACAAGTCCTGCAAAATGCCCTGCATTTTGCTGTTTTCAGCGGAATTTGTTCGGAAACTGAAGTTTCCGAACAACTCTATTGCCCGTATGCGGTGAATTTCCCACCCTTATGCAGGTTCTCTCGCTTACAATCGAGTAAAAGTAAGTGATCATCAGCGCCTCAAGGCGGACGGATATACCGGCCTTCTACTCCGAATGGTTCTTCAACCGCCTGCGGGAAGGTTTTGCCCTGGCCCGCAATCCAATGAACCCCCTCCAGTCGCGTACCGTCCCCCTGGACCCCGGCGGGCTTGAGGGCATTGTCTTCTGGACGAAAAATCCCGGCCCCATGCTTCCCGCCCTGGGCAAACTGGAAGCTTACCATTACTACTTTCAGTTTACCCTTAACGCCTATGAAGAGGATGTGGAGCCGGGCCTGCCGCCTAAGGGGGAGATCATGGACGCTTTTAAGGCTCTGTCGGACAAGATAGGGCCCCGGCGCCTTGTCTGGCGCTACGATCCCATCCTGATAAACGAAAAATACACCCTCCCCTGGCATGTCGAAAAATTCGGGGAAATGGCCCGGGCTCTGAAAGGCCGCGCCGAAAGGGTAACCATCAGTTTTATTGACCTCTACGCAAAGACGGCCCGGAACACCCGGGGGCTTAAGATCAGGGAGCTGAGGGGGGAGGAAAAGAGCGCCGCCGCCGGAGAACTGGCGCGGATCGCAGGGGAAAACGATCTTGCCATCGACGCCTGCGCGGAAGACGTTGATCTTTCCCCCTGGGGGATAGGCCGGGCGAAATGCGTGGACGACAAACTCATCGAAAGGATAAGCGGCCGGCCCCTGGAGTTAAAAAAAGACCGATCCCAACGGCCGGCGTGCCGCTGCGCGGCAAGCGTTGACATCGGGGCCTACAACACCTGCCGCCACGGCTGCCGGTACTGCTACGCGAACCACAGTGATACTGTCGTGCTGGAAAACGCGCGGCGTCACGATCCCCTGTCCCCGCTGCTGATCTGAGGCGTTTATCTGTTTCCAGCTAAACGTCAAACTGAACCCAGCGGACGCGGCCGGCTTCCACCGCGTCCCGGAGGCGTTTCTCCTGATCGCTGAGGGCCCTGGAGGCGCCGGTTTTTACCTCCAGGAAGATAAGCTCTCTGATGTTTTTTTCGTTCATTCCCCGGAACACGATAAAATCCACCGGCTTGCCGATAAAACGGCAATCCCCGGGATCAAAGGGAAAGCCCGGAAGGAGCGGGGCTATCTGCTCGGAGACCAGGCCCCCCAGCACCGCCCGGGATTGTTTGAGCCGGGCCCTGACGATTTCCTCCAGCCGGCGGCCCTTCCACTCCGCGGCTTCCTGCTTCCGGCCCTGGCTGAGGCCGATGCGCCGCCCCACCAGGAGGAAGAAGAGGCAGAGAAAGGCGGTGAGAACAAGCAGAATAATAAGCAGGGTAAACTGGGGAATTTCAGGTACAGGCATGGTTCACCCTCCGCCGGCTCAACTTAAATCCATAATTTGGCGTAAATTTTGGAATTGTTGTCCCCAAATTGGCGTAAATTTTGGAATTTGCTTCCCCTACACCGGCAGAACCCTGGGTTCCACGCCCAGGATTTTCGCTGCCTTTTCCGCGATGGCGGAACCCGCCACGATCACTGGCGACTGCCTTGGCGATTGCCCTGGTGAAGCGCCCGGTGAGGTATCGGCGGCCACGGCGAGGCGGCTCAGAACCGCCGAAATATCGTCCCCGGAAACCCGGATAAGCCACTCCAGCCGCCGTTTCCTGGTCTGGTATTCCAGGCCGTAGAGGAAACGGCCAAAGTCCATGGCGCCCTTTTCGGCCCCCGTATGGGGCCGGGTTTCCCGGGCGTAGGCGCCGATAACCGCCTTTTCCAGGGCGTCCTCGTCCCGGTACCAGGGCTTCCCCTTTTTCGGCCGGAGCGTCTCCCCGAAGGCCGCCGCAAAAGCCTCAAGGGATCTTAGCGGGTTGGGGTCCCGGTAGGTGGAGAGGGAAAAGATCCCTTCCAGGCTGTCGGTATGGGCAAAGGCGCCGTAAGCCCCGCCCTTCATGCGGATCTCCTCCCAAAGCGCCCCGGTAGACAGTTGGTGGGCCAGCACCGCCTCTGCCGGGCATTCCCGGCTGTTCCAGGGCGCGGAGGGAAAGCTCGCGGCGGCAAAGCCTATCCTGAGGGAGGGGGAGGCGAACACTTCGGGGCCCTGAAGATCCCCGGCCTTGCCCGGCCCGGCAGGGTCCAGGCAGGGGAAAAAGGAGGACGCTTCGGCGGAGCCGGGGGCCCTGGGCCGGGGAGGGCCGAAGGAGCGGCAGGATTCGGCCGCGATGCCCCGGGCCGCCGCCAAGGCTTCGGCGGAACCGGTAAAGTTGAGGATGAGGCCGCCCCTGCCCGCGACGGCGTCCCGGAGGGCGTTTAACTTGCGGATTATTTCCCCCGTATCAAGCCCGGCCAGGTAATGGGCGAACTCGATCTGCCCCAGGCCGGCCCAGATATCCTCCACCGCGGAAGAGCGGGAGAAGAGGCGGCCCGACCGGCTGGAGGCGTAGTTGTGTCCCCCCGGCGCCAGGCTGGAGTCGGAGTCGTTTTTAAACTCCAGCGCCAGATCCCGGATACGCCGGGAATCGGAAAAATCCGCCTCGGCGATGGAACGCAGGGCCAGTTCCAGGGCGGGCCGCAGTTTTTCATCCAGGCTCTTGAGGTGAAAGACGATCCAGTCCCGGCCGGCCAGATCGAAGATCCCCGAAGGGGTAACCAGGCCGCGGGCCGCGCCGGGGGCGGCGGAACCGGTTTTGAGGCTGCCGTAAAAACCACCGGTGGTATGGGCAAAGAGGCTGGACACGGCGCCATAGTCCATGCCGGGAAGGCCGACGGAAACGATTGCCCGGGAAAAGAAGGGCAGCCAGCGGTAGTCTTCCGGGGGAAGAATGTCCACCGGGAAGGCCAGATCGGCGTAGACTATCCCGTTGGTGAAGATTTCGTGGCTCAGCAGCGGGATGCCCCCGGCGTCATGCAGTTCCCGGGGCGCCTGCTCGGGATCGGGGGACAGATCCTTCCGGGACAGGCGGGGCAGGGAGGAGAGAACCGCCGGATCTTCTTCCCGGCTCTGGTGTTCCTCCAGGGCCCGTGCCTTTGCCCGGACGGCCTCCTTCTCCGCCGCGGAGAGGGTCCTGAGTTTTTCCGCAAGGTACGCGGCATGACGGGCTTCCTGCTTTTCAAGGAAGTCCGCCTCCGGCTCCACGCTCACCAGGGCCCGGTGGGGGTTGTCCAGGAGGTACTTCCTGATGAGAGATTCAAAATACCCCTTGTCCGCCGCGATACGCTGTTTGAGAACCTGGAAGCCGGGTATAAAGAGCAGGGTGTCCCAGGGTTTTGCCCCGTGGAGCCAGCCACTGAGGGAGCGGCGCAGCCAGACCATGGAGAAGGGCCCGTTGGAGCGGCGGATCTCCCGGTGGGAAAATTCCATGGAGAGCAGCGCAGCCTCCACTTCCCCGGGGGGGATCCCCTCTTCCGCAAGCCGCTCCAGTTCCCCCAGGATAAGGGTCTCTACCTTTTCGGCCTTCCCCCTTACCCCCCGCAGGCCCGCGGCAAAGAGGGTTTCCCGGAGTTCGCTGTCCAGGCCCGAAACCGGGGAAATATCCTCCCCCAGGCCGGATTCAAGCAGGGCCCGGGTAAGGGGCGAACCGTCGTGCCCCAGCAGGGCCTCGGTAAGGGCCCCCAGGGCGATGGTTTCGCTGTGATCCAGCCCGTCGGAACAGAGCCAGGAGAGAAACACCGTAGCCTTGCTGTCGCCGCCGGCCGGACAGGGAATGCGGAAACGGCGGGGCCCGGACCAGCGTTCCGCCGGGAGGATGGGCGCGGCGGCCTCCCCCGGCTCCAGGCCGGAGAGGAAGCGCCGGTCAAGGAAATCGAGCTGCCTTTCCGTGGGAATGTTCCCGGCCAGAAAGATACGGCAGTTGGCGGGGGAATAGCGGCGGCGGTGGAATTCCCGCAGGGCTTCCCAGCTTAAAGCGGGGATCAGCTCCGGGTCCCCGCCGGATTCCCAGGCGTAAACCGTGCCGGGCAGCACCGATTTTACCGACCAGTGCCCCGCGTAGGTGTCCAGGGAGGAATAGGCCCCCTTCATTTCGTTGTAAACCACCCCGGTAACGGAAAGCTTCTCGGGTACCCCCGGGGCCGAAAGCTCCAGGCGGTGGCCTTCCTGCATGAAGGTAAATTCGCTCAGGAGGGGCCGGAAGACCGAATCCCCGTACACCGCCATCAGGTTGAAGTAGTCCTGTTCGTTGACGGAACTTGCGGGATACACGGTCTTGTCGGCAAAAGTCCAGGCGTTCAGGTAGGTCTGGAGGCTCCCCTGTTCAAGCAGGGGGAAGGCGTCCTTGCAGGGGTAGGTCCGGGAGCCGCAGAGTACCGAATGTTCCAGGATGTGGGCGACCCCGGTGGATTCTTCCGCGGCGGTAGGAAAGCCGAAGGCAAAGAGATTTTCCGTATCCCCGTTGTACACGTGAAAAACCTGGGCCCCGCTCTTCCGGTGCCTGGCCCAGATACCCAGGGCCTCCAGTTCCGGCAGTTCCGCCAGCTCAAGAACCTCAAACCCGCTTGCCAGGATCTGCCCTTTTACCAGGGGAGTCTTTACAACGCCGTTCTTCATACCACCATATCCTCGCTGTCCATTAATAAAATATGCCCTTCCTCCCGGCCCAGGCGGAACCAGGCAAGAAAATCGCGGCTTACCGCGTCCACGTCCTTCCGGGGAACCGGCCCCAGGATCTCCCCCTCTTCCCGGACGGCGGCCTGCCGCTGGGCGGAAAGGTTGGAGAGGATCTTCCCGGTAAAACCGGGCCCCTTGCCCTTGAGGAGCAGGGCGATGTCCCGATCCGTCATGGCCCGTAACTTCTCCTGCAGGGGCTTGTCCTGGGCCCGGATCACGTCCTCCAGGGTATAGAGCCGCTCCTTCAGGTTTTTGCCCAGTTCCGGATCCTGTTCCTCAAGCTCCTCCAGGATACGATCCCCGAAAGAGTAATCCCCCTGTTTCAGGATCTCCGCCAGGGCCTTCATGCCATCCAGTTCCTGGGTTTCCGCCCCCGGATCGGCGAAGGCCCGGGCCTTTTCCCGCAGGGCCCCGGCAACCCGCTCCAGCACCTCCGGGGGGCTTTCCCCCATGCGGGCAATGCGGCGGATAATGTCGAGCTTCCGCTCCGGCGAAGTATTTGCCAGCACCGAGGCGCTAAACTTTGGGGAAAGCCGGGAAAGCACCAGGGCAGCCGCCGGAGGGGACTCGTTCTTCAAGAGCAGGGCCATCTGTTCAGGCTTAAGATCCTCAAGAAAACCGAAAAGGTTCCCCCGGGAGGAAGGGACGCTCCTGTTGAGAATCCCCTCCCCCTTTTCCGGGCCGAAGGCGGTGTATAAAAGCCGCCGGGCCTCCTCAAGACCCCCTGAAGCGGCCCCGGAGCGGGGGTAAGAGGCGGAAAGAAGGGATCTGAATTCCCGCAGGATCTCCTCCCCCTCTTCCGCGGAAATACCCCGGATCCCGGCGATTTCCCGGGAAACGGCCTCCACCTGATCCTCCTCCAGACGGGACAGGATCCCCGCCGCCTTATCCCCGCCGATAAGAATGAAAAATTTGGCCACCCGCCGGTATTTTGAGTCTTCCCCCCGGTTTTCCGGGGACAAGAGGCGCTTTTTTTCATCCTCCGGGGTTTTTAAAAGCCCTTCCCGGTTATGTTCTGGTTTTTTTTCCATTAGGCGTATAATACGATATTTAAAAAGAAAGGGTAACTGTTCGGCGGAATGCGCTGAATTTCGAAAAAAAGTACATAATTACTATTGACAGATGGCGGGAAAGGCAGATAATTTGGTATCATTAATGAATAATTCCTTTTTCCATTCTAACATATCGTCAAAACACTTAAATCAGGTTTACTTGGAAAGGCCCCGCATAGACAAGCTGCTGGAACAGACCCTCCAAAGCCAGCTTCTCACGGTAATCGCCGGGGCAGGTTACGGGAAAACCCAGGCGGTATACTCGTTCCTTCAAAAAATCCCGGCCCTTACCGCGTGGATGCAGATCTCCAACCGGGATAATATCGAGGAGCGGTTTTGGGAAAACTTTGTAACCGCCGTGAGAACCATCAGCGGGGAAACGGCCAGACGCCTGGCGGAAAACGGTTTCCCCAGTTCGGATCGCCTTTTCGACCGTTACCTTGCCATCCCCCGCCAGGATCTAGATCCCGAAAAACGCTACGTGTTTGTCTACGACGATTTTCACCTGCTTAAAAACGAGGCGGTTCTCCGCTTCATGGAACACTCCTTAAACACCGTTTTTCCCAACCTGAGTTCAATTCTTATTTCCCGTCAGGAAATCGGCATCAATACCGCCCACCTGAAAACGCGGGGGCAGGTAACAAAAATTACCGAGGAGGATCTGCGTTTTACCGAGGAAGAGACGGCGGATTATTTCCGTATCCAGGATCTCCAGGTCTCGCCCCAGTTTATCTCCATGGTGAACCGGGAAACGGAAGGATGGGCCTTCGCCGTCCACCTGGCCACCCTGTCGCTGAAAAATATCCCCTCTTTCAGTCCGGGAACCACCGCCGAGACGCTCTACGTCCTTCCCGCCATGCGCCCCAACATCTTTAAACTTATCGAGAGCGAGATCCTGGCAAACATTTCACCGGAACTGCGCAAATTCTTTATCACCCTGTCCCTGACCGAGGAACTTCCCCAGGATCTGCTTGTCATGCTGGCTTCCAGGGTATTTCCCGGGGAATCCCCTCCCCTGCTCAGCGAGGTGGAGGACAAGCTTGTAAAAGAGGGGATCGGTTCCTTTATCCGCTACGACCAGTACCGGAAGGCTTACCGGATCCATCATCTTCTGCTTGACTACCTCAGCAGGCAGCAGGGGGAATTGAGCGCGGAGGAGAAAAACGCGGTGTACCGTCTGGCGGCCGACTGGTGTTCGGAAAACAACCGCAAGATAGACGCTATTACCCATTACGAAAAGGCGGGGGATTTCGACGCGATTACCCGGGAAGTTTACTCTTTTCCCCTGCTCCTTCCCCATCACCTGGCCCGGTTTACCCGGGAACTCCTGGACCGGATGCCGGAAGATATATACCAGAAGAACCCGGTGTTGTACATATTCAGCACGAGAATGATGATCAGTCTGATGCGCTTCGACCAGGCCGAGCTTGAACTCAAGCGGATCATCCCTCAGCTTGAAACCGCGCTGGATCACGCCGCGGAAGCGGAAAAGCCCCTGCTTCACCATGCCCTTTTCGGCTGCTATATGAATCTGGGCTTTATCGGCTTCATCCTCAGCGGCCGTACGGGAAATTACGACTATGTCTGGCTCTTTGAACAGGGCGCCGCCCACGGCCGTCTGAGCGGTTATGTTTCAAAGCCGCCGCTTTCGGTGGCGGTTATCGGGTTCTATCTCTGCCGGCCGGTCAGCCCGGAAAGGGAAGAAGTGGAAAAATACATCGCCGCCCTTGAGGCCCTGGAGCCCTACGTGGTGGAGGCAATGGGGGGCTGTTACTCCGGCGCGGGATGCCTCGTCCGGGCAGAGGTGGCTTTTTTCAGATCCCATATTGCCGAAGCGGAGCGCTACGCCAGGGAGGCGGTCCGGAAAGCCCGGGAGGCCGGACAGTACGAAATTGAAAACCGCGGCCTCTTTTATCTTGCCAGGGTATTTTTATGGCGGGGCGATTTTGAGGAACTCCGGCGGATCCAACTGGAACTGGGGGAATTGCGGGAAAAGCCTTATTACCTTAACCGCTTTCTCCAGTACGATATCGTGGAAGGCTGGTTTGCCCTGCAGTTGGGCTTTATGGACCGGCTCGCCGCCTGGTTGAAAAACGATTTTGAGGAAAGCGATCTCAACTCCATGGCCAACGGCCTGGAGATCCTTATCAAGGCAAAGTACCACTTTGCGGAAAAGAAATACCCGGCCGCCCTGGCGGTACTGGAATCGAGAAAAGATACGGAAGGAACCGTGGTGCTGGGGAGAATCGAAAACCTGGCCCTTATGGCCGTATGCCGCTACGGGGCCCGGGATCAGGCAGGCGCCTACGCGGCCCTGGCGGAAGCCTATGTCCTGGCCCGGCCTAACGGCTACCTTATGTCCTTTACGGAACTGGGCCGGCACATGCGTACCCTGGCGGACAGCGCCCTGCGGGACCATGTCTCCTCCATCCCCCGGGACTGGCTTCTGGAAATCCGCCGTAACGCCTCGGCCTACGCCAAGAGGATCTTCGCCGCCAGGAAGTTTTTCGGGCCGGTTGCCCATAACCGTTTTGAATCTTACAACATTCCCCCCCTTTCCCACCGGGAGCGGGAAGTTCTGGACGGCCTTTCCCGGGGGCTTACCCGGGGGGAGATCGCCGGTTCACTGTTTATCTCGGTAAATACGGTAAAAAGCGTTATCGGCAGCATCTACGGCAAACTGGGAGCGGTAAACCGGGCCGACGCGGTACGGATAGCGACAACCCGGGGAATCCTGCGGCCAGGGGCCCCAAACACCGGATCCTCGGGGCCGGCGGCCGGTAAAGCCGGCTGAAGCCTCGCCGGAAAAATGGAAAAGATGATTTACAGCCGGGAAGCGCCGAGGATACCTTCCGGCGCTTTCTGTTTGGAACGCCCCCGTATACAAAAACTGCTGGGAGAGGCCCTGCAAAGCCCGGTGATCACCGTTAACGCCGGGGAAGGTTACGGCAAGACCTGGTCGGTGTATTCCTTCCTGCTGAATAGTGATACGGTTAACTTCTGGATTCAAATTTCGGAGAAGGACAATAAGGGTGAGCATTTTTGGAAAAACGAAAGCGGCGCCGTGGGTCTTTACAATCCGGAACTGGGAAACGCTCTTTTAAAGATAGGGTTCCCGGAAACGAACAGGCGTTTTGATCAATACCACCGGCTAATTGAAAAGTTAATCATACCGGGCAGAAGGTACATACTGGTTTACGACGATTTCCACCGGATCCACGAGCCCCGGATAATGAGTTTCGTGAACCTTTACCTGGCCTCCCCCTTTCCCAACATATCAAGCATCCTTATCTGCCGGGGAGAATCGGACATTAACAATATCTCTCTCTTATCCAAAGGGCTCCTCACCCGGATAAGCGAGGAGGATCTGCGGTTCAGCCGTGAAGAAACAGCCGGGTACTTCGGAGGCCAGTGCATCTCCCTGACAGAGGAAGAGCTGGACCATATCTACAGCAGCACGGAAGGCTGGCCCCTGCTCCTGAACCTTATCGCCCGGGAGGCCAAGGGCAAAAAACCGGGCGAGAGGGCCTACTCCCCGGAACTGGTAAAGGCGGAAACCGCCAGGGTGATAGAGGGCAGTTTTTTTTCTTCCCTTTCCCGGGATATGCGGAAATTCCTGATAAAATCCTCCCTCATAGAACACCGGCCCCAGGAGCTGCTGGAAAAACTGAGCCCCCAAAGGGAACTTACCGCCGGTATGGATAGCATCAGCCCTATGATCCGCTACGATCCCTACATCTCCGGGTACCGGATGCATAAAATTCTTCTGGAGTTCCTGCAGGAAAAACAGGGGGAACTTTCACCGGAAGAAATCCGCCAGGTTTACGCCTCCACGGCGGCGTGGTACATGGAAAACGGCTTAAGAACCAGGGCCGCCCTGTACTACGAGCGGGCGGGGGATTACCGGGGCATCTTCAACCTGATTTACAGCTTTCCGGGCCTTATGCCCGAGAAAACCGCGGCTTTTTTCATGGAACTTATCGACAGGCAGCCGGAAGGAGAGGAAGGCGGGGAAGAGGAGAACGGCGGGGAAGAGTATCTGGCCCTTCTGCGTTACACCGTCCGGCCAAAGCTGCTCTTTGCCTTGGGGCGTTTCGAAGAGGCCGCCGCCGAGTGCCGCCGGATCATTGAACAGTTTGAAAGCCGGCCTTTGACGGCCCGGAACGCGAAGATCCTCGCCATGATCGCTGTCTGCCAGGGCAGCCTTGCC
>JAISWN010000019.1 GCA_031271075.1 Treponema sp. | reverse complement strand
CTTGCGGCCATGTCCGATGAAGATATCGACTATTCCGATATTCCCGAAATAAGCGATTTTTCCGCCTTTGTCCGGGCAAAGGACGGCGGTCCGGCAAAAAAACAAAGCCGGGTGGAAATAGATCTGGACAGCGATATAATTGTCTGGGTAGGGGAGGATTACCAGTCCCGTATCAATACTATTTTGCGGGAAGCAATGAACCGGGCGAAACTAAGGAAATGATTTAAAATAGACTTTACTTTTTTTGCTCATAGTGATACAATGTGGTCATGGATAATGCAACAGCGGAAAGGATACGAAACACGTTGCCTTTGCTGAACGAAAAACAGCGTTGTTTGTATTTGGCAAATGAAGCAAAGGCAATAGGTCGCGGGGGAATAAAAAAGGATAAAGACAGCGTTGTATAACGAATTATGGGTCTTTGCCATACCTGCTCCGGTAAAACAAAATCTTGCCAATCAAATTAAATGATTTTTACGTTTCCGTCAATAGGCCGCATTTCGCCCAAGTCCCCCATAAACGCCGCGAGCCCTGCGGGGGTTTCAAAGGCCCCCTGGAAGAAGCTGGGGCCGCCGCCGCCCCGGCCGCCGTGCCGCTCCAGCGGTTCTTTGAGGAGGGGCCGGATGTCCGCGCCTTTGGCGGCGCAGAAGGCGGCAAATTTCCTGTCTTCCCGGGAGGCCAGTACCAGCAGGGCTCCGGTTTTTTTCTGCGCCCTCCTGCCGATCCGGAGGATCTTTTCGATGCTTCCCCGGTCGTAAGTCCCGGCGATAAGCGGCGGCTTCTGGTCTCCCGCTTCGGCCCCGGTCTGCCCCTGCCCGCGGGTCTTTTCCGCCGCTTTTTCCAGCAGGGCGTCCGCCAGGGTTTCCGCCTCCGCCTCTTCGTAAGCCTTCAGATCCCGCTCAAGTCCGGCGGTTTTTTCCAGCAGGGAGAGTACCCCGGCGCCGGTTTCCATTACCGGAACCTTGAGGGCCCGGGACACGGTTTCGCCGTTCTGTCTGAGAAGGCGGCTGTCCAGGAGAACCCGCCGGCCCGCGATAAAGCTGATCCGGGTCATGCCCTTGTACTTCTCCGCGGCCAGGATACGCAGTATCCCTATTTCGGCGGTGGATCTGCAGTGGGCGCCGCAGCAGGGGGAAAAATCGTGGCCCGCGATCTCCACCACCCGGATCACTTCCTCTCCCCGGGGCGGGACTTTCCGCAGGGGAAACTTCCTGATGTCCTCCGGGGGGCAGTGGTGGATGACAAGCGGCGCGTCTGCCTCAATGGCATCCATCACCGCGTCTTCCACCCGGAGCAGGGTTTCTTTGGACAGCTCCGGGGCGTCCACGTCGATGGTACAAAGCTCGGCCCCCAGGTGCATGGAGAGGGTGTACTTTCCCGTAAGGCGGAGGATCGTGCCCGAAAGGAGATGCTGGGCGCTGTGGTGAACCGTCAGATCCCGCCTGCGCCGGGCGTCGAGGAGCAGTTCCGCCCGTCCGGGGGAGAGTTTCGCCGCTTCCGCTGCCGGGACAAAGTGGAGGATCTCCTTCCCCTTTTCCGCCGGACCTGATGGGTCCGCTGAATCCGGCGGCGGGGCTTCCCGTACGTCCAGCAGGGCCGCGCCATTGATGCTGCCCCGATCCGCGTCCTGCCCGCCCCCTTCGGGGTAGAAGATGGTTTTATCCAGCAGGATAGCCGCCCGGTCACCCATGAGCCTTATTTCCCGGATCTCCGCCTCAAAGGGTTCGGGGGAGGCGTAGTCGTAGTAGAGCCGCTCTGTCCGCATAGGCTTACCGGGGAGGAGCCGGGCTTTCGCTTATCCAGGCTTCGTAGGGGGCCAGATCCTTTATGCCCCGGCTTCCCGCGTCAAGGCGTACCGTTTTGGGGGTAAAATTCAACACAAAGGTATAATCCGTCTTCCCGTCGGTCCGCAACTGGGCGGTGATCCCCTCGGGCAGTTCCGCATCCAGGGCCCGGGGGATATTTTTTTCTTTTCCCAGGAGGCGGTAAAAATCATCCAGGAATTCCACCGGGGTACGGGCGCCTATGAAGTAAGCTTTCCCCTTGCCGTAACTGTTTACCGTCAGGGCCGGCCGGCCCGCGTAAAAGTCGCTTCCGTACACCCCCAGAACCTCGGCGCCCCGGCTGTGGACGAGTTCGCAGAAATCGCAGGCCCGGTAGCTTTTCCCCTGCCACTCGATGGAGTTGCTTTCGCCGGGGTAGAGGGCGTCTATCTCCTCGCACCAGATCCCCAAAACTTCCTTGAGGGGGCCGGGGAAGCCTCCCTGGTAGCACAGATCCGTCTGGTTTACATAACCGGTAACGTAGGTGGCCACAAAGGTTCCGCCCTGTTTTACAAAGTTCCCGATTGATTCGGCCGCTCCGTCCCGCAGCAGGTAGAGCATGGGGGCGATCACCAGATCGTAGCCCTCAAGGCTCCGGACCGAGTCAATCACGTCCACCGGTATCCCCTGCTTCCAGAATACGCGGTAGTGCTCGATCACCGTCTGTTCGTAGTTGTTCTTGCTTTGGAGCAGGCCCTTTATGTCGTCCAGGGCCCAGCGGACATGCCAGTCAAAGATAAGGGCCGTCTTCGCCGGGGTGGAAGCGCCGACAATCCCGTCCAGCCCCTTGAGCCGCCGGCCTACCGCCGCCACGTCCCGGAACACCCGGGTATTTTCCGTGCCTTGGTGATCGACCACCGCGCCGTGGAATTTTTCGGAAGCCCCCCGGCCCTTTCTGAACTGGAAGTACTGTACCGTGTCCGCCCCGTGGGCCAGGGCCTGCATGGACTGGAGCATGTGTACATTCGGGCGGTGCAGCTTGGCTACCGGACGCCAGTTGGTGGCCGAGGGGGAGGATTCCATCAGCATAAAGGGTTTCGCCTTCAGGCTGCGGGTGAGATCGTGTTTGAACGAAAACTGGATGGCGGTTTCTATGTCTTTCTCCGTACCGGTCCACTGGGGGTAGGAATCCCAGGAAGCCACGTCCAGCGCTTCAGCCAGCCGGAAATAGTCGATCCCCGGGTAGGTTCCCATCAGGTTGGTGGTGCAGGGCACATGCGGGGTGATCCGCTTCAAAGGCCCAAGCTCGTGGAGGTAAAAATCGACAAACTGTTCGGTGGTAAAACGTTTCCAGTCCAGATTGAGGCCGTGGGTATTGGTCTCGCCCATGGGGCTGGGACTCTCGACCTCCGCCCAATCCGAATAGCTGTGGCTCCAGAAGGCGGTCCACCAGGCTTCGTTCAGGGCCTCAAGGCTGCCGTATTTCTCTTTCAAATAGTCCCTGAACCTTTCCTGGCAAAGGGGACAGTGGCACTCCCCCGAGTACTCGTTGGAGATATGCCAGACCCCCAGGGCGGGGTGGTTGTGGTAACGTTCCGCCAGGGCCGTGTTGATGGCCTGCGTTTTTTCCCGGTACAGGGGGGAACTCAGACAGTGGTTATGCCGTCCGCCGTGGAGATTCCGCCGGCGGTACTCGTTAACCCGCAGCACCTCCGGGTACTTCCGGCTCATCCAGCCCGGACGGGCGCCCGAAGGGGTGGCCAGTACGGCGATCATGCCGTTTTCCGCCAGCATGTTCATCACCTCATCCAGCCACTCGAAATGGTACTCTCCCTCCCTGGGCTCAAGGGCGGCCCAGGCGAAGATCCCCACGGAAAGACTGTTGATGCCGGCCAGTTTCGCCAGCCGCATATCCTCTTTCCAGATGGTGTCCTTCCACTGGATCCACTGATCCGGGTTATAATCCCCGCCATGCAAAACATGGGGGAAACCGGCGACAATCGGGGGGAACCGTAAAGGTTTATCAGGTTTACTCATACATCTATCCTTTCAAGCGATTCTTTGTCGTTGGGGCAGTCCCGGTCCGCCACCCTGACCAGCGGGGCCGCCCAGCGCGCGGCGTTGATCATGATCCGCTGTACTGTTTCGTGATGGTAGCTGGGGTAAGTTTCATGCCCCGGCTGGAAGTAGAAGATCTTCCCGTATTCCCGGCGGAAGGTAAGGCCGCTGCGGAGCACGTTGCCCCCCTGGAACCAACTGATAAACACGGTGCTTTCCGGTTCGGGGACGCCGAAAGGTTCGCTGTACATCTCCTCCCGGTCTAGAAGGAACTGATCCGGAACACCCGCCGCGATGGGGTGGGCGGGATCGGCGGTCCATACCCGGCAGCGCTCCTCCGCTTCCCGCCAGGAGATGCGGCCGCTGGTTCCCAGAAGGGCCGTAAAGGGCTTTGCCCGGTGGGCGGAGTGGAGGAAGATGATCCCCATGCCCCGGCGTACCTGATCCGCCACCCTGGCCGCCGCCTGGTCCGTTACCTTTCCGTGGTGTACGTGCCCCCACCAGATAAGCACGTCGGTAGCGTCCAGGATTTCCCCGGACAGGCCCTGTTCAGGGTCGCCGATAAGGGAAGTTTTAGCCTCAATGCCGCCGGCCCGGTTGAGAAAATCCGCGATAGTTTTATGGAGCCCTTCGGGGTACACATCGGTAATGTCCTTCCGTTTCTGCTCGTCCAGGTACTCGTTCCATACGGTTACCCGTATCGGTTTTTTAGCGTCCATGTTCGTCTCCTTCAGGTTTTAATCAAAGTAATGGGGTTTGCCGGTTTTGGCGGCGCTATAGATCCCCTCAAGGATGCGGGTTACCGCCGCGGCCTGTTCGGGCAGCACGTAGAGCTTACCCTTGCCCCGTACCGCCTGGGCGAAAGTCCGGGCCTCCAGATCCTGGGGCTTGTCGAGGGTTCCGTCATAAAAGGCCACGCCTCCCGCCTCCAGCGCGGGGACCAGGGTGTACTGCCTGTTGTTTTTTACCCCGTTGATCTCAAGGCTCCCGCTTTTGGGCATATCCGCCCCCGCCTTGGTGCCGCAGAGGGTGGTTACCGCCTCCCGCGCATCAGTGATGTTGAGGGCCCAGCTTGCCTGGAGGATGATGGCAGCCCCGTTCTTCATCACGATGAAGCCGAAGGCCGAGTCTTCCACGGTGAATTTTTTCGGATCCCAGTCCCCCCAGGCGTTGCCGGTTTTCCTGTCCCTGTTGAGCTTGTGGTAGGCGGTTCCCACCGCGTAGGCGGGTTCGTAGTTGTCCATCATGAAAAGGGTAAGATCCAGGGCGTGGGTGCCTATGTCGATAAGGGGGCCTCCTCCCTGTTTCTCCTCATCCAGGAACACCCCCCAGGTGGGTACGGCGCGGCGGCGCAGGGCCGTGGCCTTGGCAAAGTATATCTCCCCCAGGGTTCCCGCCTCGCATTCGGCTTTAAGGTAGAGGCTGTCCGGCCGGTAGCGGTTCTGGTACCCGATGGTAAGGAGCCTCCCGCTCTTGTCCCGGGCTTCCAGCATGGACCGGGCCTCGGCGTAGTTTTTCGCCATGGGCTTCTCGCATAGTACATGCTTACCCGCTTCCAGGGCGCGGACGGAAATTTCCGCGTGAGAGCTGTTTGGGGTAAGCACGCAGACCGCGTCCAGATCCTCGTCCAGGAGCTTCCGGTAGTCGGAAAAGACCTTCCCCCTTCCCCCCGCGTATTCCCGGTTTGCCTTCTCCGCCCGGTCGGCCACAAGGTCGCAAAAGGCGGCGAGTTCCACATCCCCAAGTTTACTTATAGCGGGCAGATGTTTGCCGAAGGCAATGCCGCCGCATCCGATAAAACCGTACTTCAGTTTTTTCACCATACTTTTCTCCCTGTGTTCTTCTCCCTGCGCTTTTATCCCTGCAATAGCAGCATTTTCCCCAAATTCAAGGCTGCCGTTCCAAAAATCCGGCATTTTGGAACAGCCTCACTGATTTATGAACCCAGTATATGTTATATTTGATTAATGCGAAACCGGCTGACCGAGGAGCTTGCCGTATGCGGTTTTAACGCCGCCCTTGCCCTGGGAACCTGTCATCCTGAAAAGATAAACCGCCTCTTTCTGCGGGAAGACCGGCTTAAGGCTTTTTCCGGGATCTGTAAATACCTGGCGGATAGAAAGTATCCCTACAAGATCTGCGAGGACGAGGAACTGGAACGGCTCTGTAAAAGCGGCCATCACCAGGGGGTGGTGGCGATGATCCCCGTACCGGATCCTGCCCCGGCCGCCGAAGAGGATCTGGATCTGTGGGCCCGGGAGGGTAAAACCGGGATCGTCCTTTGTTCGGTGGGAAACGATCACAACCTGGGGGCCATTGTCCGCAGCGCCGCCTTTTTCGACGCCCATTTTGTGATCCTCGGCGGCGAGGACGGAGAGGCCCGGCTGAGCACCAGCGCCTACCGGGTAGCCGAAGGGGGCATGGAACACGTTACTTTCCGCGGCGTCCGCAGCGCCGCCGCCTTTCTCCGGGCCGCGTCCCGGCGCATTGTTACTATCGGCGCGGATCCCCGGGCCCGCTGGCGGGTTTCGGATCTGAAAACGGTTATCTCCAGCCATGCCGCCGGTCTTAAGAACACCCGCTCCCGTCCCGGCGTCGCCCTGGTGGTGGGAAACGAGGAAACCGGCCTGTCCCCGGAGGTGAAGGATCGCTGCTCCGCCCTGGTACGTGTCCCCGGAACCGGGAACATAGAGAGCCTCAACGTCGCCCAGGCAACGGCCCTCTTCCTCCACGA
>JAISWN010000007.1 GCA_031271075.1 Treponema sp. | reverse complement strand
GAAGAAGGCTGGGTGCCAATTGATGGAATGGTTCTGTTTCATGCTTATATAAGGGCGCGGATATGGGGTTTTGGTTTAATGAATTATGAAAAAATATAGGAAAATTTAATCGCGGAGTTTCATTAAGTGTGGAGTACAGTAGGTAGTATGGAGTATAGAGTAGGGAATACAGAATACAGTGTGGGGCAATGCGACACGAGGTCGCTTGAATAGCTGACTAAGATATGAAAAGGAGGTGAGGAAAGAAACATATCCTTCGGTCTACCCCTTCCATTTGGGGTAATGCTGCCTGCCGGTGCGTGTCTGGTAACGGATTGGTGCTAAGCGGCCGGGACAACGCGGTATCGGAAACTTTGTTTCCGCTGGATACCCCTGTTCCGGTAACGTCGGACCTGCGGTCCGCGGCCCGGGCTAAAGACAGGCTCTAAAGCGTATTGAAGTGGTATTCAAGGGGAACGTGGTAAACCCGAAGGAGCCTCTCTGGGGGAGCCAGCGTACAGAGGATGGTATAAGAAGCACAACGGCGTTCTGTAATGGGACGCATAACCCCTAGTGGGGAACTCTTCCCTTATCCCCTACTCTGTGTAAACCGTGGTTAAATCTTCTCTTACCTGAGTCAGTGTTTACAAGCCACTAGTCCCCTTTTGAATTTTGTAGTAGTATAGCAGAAAAGATGAAGTATCCATATCTGGTTTTAGTTTTGGCAGGGTTTCTGTGGGCGCTTAACGCCTGCCATTCCCCGCCGGGAGAGAGAGAGCCGGCCCTTTACACCGGCGATTGGGAGACGGAGACGGAGGGGGAAGATGAAAGGGCGGAGGAAGAGATTCAGGAGGATTCTCCGGAGTTCCTCCCCCCGGATCCGGACGCGCCCGTATCTTCCTTCGGCGAGGTATGGACTTACCTGGTTAAAGAACGGGAAACGGCCCTTAGACCGGGACTCCCCCTTTCGGACATCGGGTATTTCAGCGCGGATGTGGATTCTTACGGGAAGCTGAGGGGTATTCCCAGCCGGAAAAACGCCCCTCCTTTCCCCGCCAGGTTTCATCTGGTGGTAACCTGCGGCGGTTATGCCCTTACCCATTTTGTCCTGAAGGAAGGCTCAAAGGAACGGAGAGAACTGGTTGCCGATCTTACCGCCGCCGCAAGGGACTTCGTGGGCCTCCAGATCGACTTTGAAGATGTACCCAACCGGGACGGAGACGCTTTCCGTTCCTTTCTGGCCGAACTCCGGGACGGACTTGGGGAAAAAATGCTCACCGTAGCCTTTAAAGCCCGGGTCAGAACCCTGGAAAACGATCCCTACGACTACAAAAAGGTAAAGCCCCTGGTAGACCGCATCCTGATCATGGCCTACGACGAACACTGGGGGACAAGCGCTCCCGGCCCGGTGGCTTCCCTGGAATGGTGCCGGAGGGTAGCGGAATACGCCCTTTCGGTGATCGGCCCCGAAAAGCTCATCATGGGACTCCCCTTTTACGGCAGGGCCTGGGGGCATATCAACCCCTCCCGGGCCCTGGTCTACTCGGGGGTGGAGGATCTGATAAACGAGTACCAGGTGGAAGCGATCGGCCGGGAAAGGGGGATTCCCACTTTCCAGTACGAAGTTCCCGTAAGGGTGAAAGTTTACTACGACGACGAACATTCCCTTTCGGGGCGGATGGAAATGTACCGTTCCCTGGGGGTCCGTTCGGTTGGCTTCTGGCGGCTCGGTCAGGAAACTCCGGCGGTTTGGAACCGGCTCAGGCTGGAACCGGCCCAGGCTTCGGGGTTCTTGAAGTAGAAGAACGTAATACGGAGGATGGCAAAGTATGGTATATAATCCCCTGGAACTCAGAAAACACCAGTTTGAAACTCTCCCCATGCCTTTGGCGTACTCTGGAGGGGATCCGGCCGCGTGGCGGCAAAGGGCCAAAGAAAAAATAGCGGAACTGCTGGCTATGCCCGTGGAAAAGCCGGAAGACGATGAATTTACTGTCGAGTGGACCAGGGAACACGAAAACTGCCGGGAGATCCGCTTTCACTTTAAGTCCGAGCCTTACGCGCGGGTTCCCGCCCATCTGCTGATCCCCAGGGGCGGGTTAAATCTTCCCCTGGTTATATGCCTCCAGGGCCACAGTACGGGTATGCACCTCTCCCTGGGGCGCAACCTGGAGGGGGAGGAAGATGAATCGGTCAAAAACAGTCCCCACGCCTACGCCCTGCAATGTGTTGAACGGGGCATGGCGGCCCTGACGGTGGAACTGCGGGGCTTCGGGGAAAACGGCGGCCTGCCGGAGGATCGCAATCCCAACTGCCGCCTTCTTTCCGGTTCTGCCTTACTGGTGGGAAGGACCCTGCAGGGGGAACGGGTTTGGGACATTACGCGGACCATTGATGTAATTACCGATCATCTTAAAGAGTTTGATGAAGGATTCGATCCGCAGCGTATTGCTGTCATGGGTGTTTCCGGGGGCGGGATTACCTGCTTCTATTCCGCTATTGTGGATACCCGTATCGCCGCTGCCATGCCGGCGGCTTGTTTCTGTACTTACAAGGATTCTATCGGGCTGATCAGCCACTGTACCTGTAACCATATTCCCCACACGGCGGAATACTTCGACATGGGAGACCTGGCGGGTTTGATCGCCCCCCGGCCCCTGGTAATTGTAAACGGAAACCGGGATCGGATTTTCCCCCTGGAAGGGGCGGTAAAGCAATTTGCCAAAACAAAAGAAATCTACGCGGACCTCTCCGCCGGGGGTAAATGCGTTCATGTTATCGCCGAGGGCGGCCATGATTTTTATCCCCTGCCGGCATGGGATGCCTTTATGGCGGTAACCGGATGGGGGCATAAGATTGAGCCTGATGAATCATCCTGAAGTACGGCTAATGGCGAGGAACCAGACATGACATACGATTTTGAAACCGTGATACCCCGGCATGACAAGGGTTCGAACAAATGGGAGGAACTGCGGCGGGTTAATCCCGAGCTTGATCCGGGGGTCATCCCCTTTTCCGTGGCGGACATGGAACTCCTCAATCCTCCGGAGCTTACCAGGGGTTTACAGCGTTACCTGGAGGAAAACATCCTGGGTTACGGCAAGGCCCATCCGGCCTACTACGAGGCTTTGCGGGGCTGGCTTAAGCGGCGGCACAACTGGGAGATAGAGGATGAGTGGGTGGTGGAAAACCGGGGGGTGGTAGAGGGTTTCTTTACCGCCATCAACGCCTTTACCCGGGAAGGGGACGGGATCATGCTGATGACGCCGGTCTACTACCCCATGTTCGCGGGTATAAGGCGGAACAAGCGCGTCCTGGTGGAAAACCGGCTCGTCCGCCGGGGGAACCGCTACGAAATAGACTTTGAGGATTTCCGGGCCAAGGCCAATGATCCCAACACCAAACTCCTCCTCCTCTGCAGCCCCCACAACCCGGTGGGCCGGGTCTGGACAAGGGAAGAGTTGAGCCGGATCGGGCGGATCTGTATTGACGCGGGAGTGCTGGTTGTCTCCGACGAGATCCACTTTGACCTGATCATGCCCGGTTACCGGCATACGGTGTTTGCGTCCATCAGCGGGGAATTTGCCCAACACTCGCTTATCCATACGGCGCCCAGCAAAACCTTCAACATGGCGGGGCTCCAGATATCCAACACCATCATCCCCAACCCGGATCTGCGCCAAAGGTTCCGGGAGGAAATGGAACGCCGCGCCGGCGGCGTTCAGTGCGGGGTACTGGGCTACGAGGCCTGCCGGCTGGTCTACCAGGAGGGGGAAGCCTGGCTGGAGCAGGTTATCGCCCTTATCAACACCAACTACCGGCTTATCAAGGACTTCCTTTCACGGGAATTCCCCGGAGTGGAAGTAATTGACCTGGAGGGAACCTACCTCCTCTGGATAGACTTTAACTCCCTGGGAATTGAGTACCGGGAACTGGAACGGATCCTTAAAACGGAGGCCCAGCTTTTCTTTGATGAAGGTTACATCTTCGGCGAAGGGGGCCGCGGCTTTGAACGATGGAACATTGCCTGCCCCACCCGGTATATCCGGGAAGGGCTGGAACGGCTCAAGTCCGCCTTTACCCCGCGTCGCTTATGAGGTTTTTCATGATGTACTCCCGGCGCTCGGGGGTGTTCTTGCCCATGTAGAAGGTAAGCACCTGGGGAACCGCCTTGAGGGTGTTTACCGAAACGGGTACCAGGCGCATGTCCTGGCCGATAAACTGGCCGAATTCCTTGGGGTTTATCTCCCCCAGGCCCTTAAAGCGGGTTATCTCGGTTCCCGATCCCAGTTCCGCCGCGGCAAGGTCCCGTTCTTTCTCGGTGTAACAGTACCGGGTTTCCTTTTTGGTACGCACCCGGAAGAGGGGGGTCTCCAGGATAAAGATCCGGCCGGCGGTAACCAGTTCCTCAAAGTAAGAGAGGAAGAAGGTAAGGAGCAGGTTGCGGATGTGGAAGCCGTCAAAATCCGCGTCGGTGGCGATAACGATCTTCGCGTAACGCAGCCCCGACACATCGTTTTCTATCCCCAGGGCCATCATCATGTTGTAGAGTTCCTCGTTTTTGTAAATGGAGGCCCGCTTCTTGCCGTACATATTCTCCACCTTGCCCCTGAGGGCGAAGATGGCCTGGGTCATCACGTCCCGGCTTGAAACCATGGAGCCCGCCGCGGAATCGCCTTCGGTAATAAAGATGGCGGAATTCTCCCCCTCCTTGCCGTCTTCCAGGTGGTACTTACAGTCCTTCAGCTTGGGGATCTTCAGGGCGATCTTCTTGGCCGCCTCCCGGGCCTCTTTCTTGACCTGGTTCAGCTCCGTGCGGAGGCTTTCGTTGGCCACGATCTTCTGTTCCAGTTTTTTGGCCGCCTCCTGGTTCTTGTGGAGCCAGTCTTCCACGGCCGCCCGGGTTTCCTGCACTACCCAGGCACGGATATCCGAGTTCCCCAGCTTGTTTTTGGTCTGGCTTTCAAAAACCGGATTCTTCAGTTTTACCGCCACGGTAGCGATAGTGCCTTCCCTGACGTCCTCGCTACGGTAATCCTTCTTAAAGTAGTCCTGGATACCTTTAAGAAAACCTTCCTTGAAGGCCGAAAGGTGGGAGCCGCCGTCGCTGGTAAACTGGCCGTTCACAAAGGAAAAGTACTCTTCCCCATAGTTGTTGGTGTGGGTAAAGGCAAACTCAAGGGAACCCTGGTTTGAATGTTCCCCCTTGTAGTAACCTATGGGGTAGAGATTGTCTTCCCCGGTTTCCTCCTCCAGAAGATCGTAAAGCCCCCGGCTGGAGAAGTACTGTTTGCCGTTAAAAGACAGGGTAAGCCCGGTGTTCAGGTAGGCGTAGTTCTGTATCCGCCGTTCGATAAATTCCAGGTTGAACTGGTAATCCCCAAAGACCTGGTCGTCCGGGGTAAATTCCACAAAGGTACCGTTCTTCTGGTTTTCTTTCAGTTTCCCCTTGCGCTGGTTTTTAAGAATTCCCCGCTCAAA
>JAISWN010000081.1 GCA_031271075.1 Treponema sp. | reverse complement strand
AGGCGCATGGACTGCTGCTGATCCCCCTGAAATTCCGCGTTGATCTGCCGGTTTTTAAGATCGTTTATCTCCCGGGTCATCCGGTCCACGTCGTTCTGAACCTGGGCGCTCCTCTCCTCAAAATCCCGGACCGCCCGGGAATCCCGGAAAAAGGCCACATAGACCCGGGGCAGATCCACCACCGCAAAGCGGGTAAGCTGCTGGGCTGGAAGAAAAGGGGCAAAAACGCAACACAGGAAGATCGCGCATACAGCCGTTTTTTTCATGGTTTCCCCCTGAATGGTTTCCCTTTAATACGAAGAAAGGGCAAAGGACAGGACAAAGTCAAGCCCGCCGATACTCCCTTCCTCCCAGTTCAAGGCCCCGTTTATCGTGCGGAAACGTTTGGCAAAACCAAAGCGGAAGGGGAACTGGGGTATGGTAAAACGTATCCCCCCGCCCAAACTGTAACGCATGTCGTCCATGGAGAACTCCTTGAAAAAGGCGTTAGGCGTCGCCTTTACCGCGGCGGCGTCAAGGAAGAAATCCCAGGCCAGCACGCCGGGCACAATGGGAAAGCGGATTTCCGCCCAGTTTTCCCAGAGGACGAAACCTTTATTCCGGTACTCCCCCGTCCAGCCCCGGCCCACGAACATTCCGTCCACCGCAAGCTGGTTGGCCAGTTCTGCGTGTACCATATCCTGGCCCGGCTGGGGGAGTATGAAGGAGAGCCCCGTGTGGAGGCCCCCGATGATCCTGAAGGAGTACTTCTCGGTTATGGGGATGTTGAGGAGGGTATGAAAATATTCCGCCTTGGTATCGGTTCTGATGAATTTTTCAGGTTCCATCGGCACTATCCCATATATCCCGAAACGCTGGATACCATAGTAGCCCCGGCTAGGATCGTAGTAAATATCCCGCTGATCCAGGGAAAGGGAAGTCCATACCGAATTTGCCGGAATCGGCGCGTTGTTGTTCCCCCGGATAGTGGGATCGAAGGGGCGGTAAAGATTCGAATCGTAGGTATTGACCTTGAAACCGGTCCGTATCCCGCCGCCAAGCCCCAGATTCCCCAGAAGGGTAGACCAGCGGTAACCGGTGGAAAAACCGACGGAAATGTAATACTGCTGGTATTTCATCAAATAGGCGGACGGGGGTATCTTCGCGGCGTCTTCGTATTCCGTATAGGAACTGAACCCGTCGGGAAAGGCGTAATCCTCGTCACCGTTGAAGAAGGGAGCTGTATTGTTCATCGCCGTAAGCCGCTCGGTGTGGGAAAAGGTAAAATCGAAGCCGCCGGAAAGGGGGAGGCCGAAGATCCAGCGGTGGGTGTAGAAAAGGCTGAAGCTTTGGGTATCGGGGGAAGCGTTGACCTCCGCGCCCAGGCTGTTCCCCGAACCCCGCAGGTTACGGTCGTTCAATTTGATCATCGCGGAAACCGGAAAGGCCTCGGGATCCGATGTGCCGGAAAAGGTAAGGCCGAACTGAACATCCGTGGTGGGCTGCTCTTCCACGTTGAAGATCAGATCCATCAGGTTATCGGCGCTGCCGAAGGGAGTGTCGGGGCTAACCATGGAGAAATACTGGAGATTGTACAGGTTCCTCATGCCGTCCATGACCTTCGTTTTGGAAAACACGTCTCCCGCCTCCAGGGGAATCTCCCGCAGGATAACATCCGTCTTTGTCTTGGTATTACCCCGGACAATGATATTTTCGATATGGGCGCGGCCCCGTTCCACAATGGAAATCCGGTAGGAGACCACCCCGGTTTCCTGGTTTTTGTCTTCGCCCCGCTCGATGGTGTTGAAGATATAGCCGTTTTCATAATACAGATCCGCTACCCGCTGGAGATCCGCCTCCAGCCGGCGGGCATTGGCCGTGGTCCCCGGTTTGGAATAGACCAGCTTGGCAAGCTGTTCGGTGGGAAAAATATGGTTCCCCTCAAAAGAGACCCCGCCGAAGGTGAACAAGCCCCCCTCGTGAATCCGGAAGGTGATAATCATGTTGTTACCGCCCTTCGCGTCCTTGACGATCTCCCGGGTTACGTCGGTTACATCGGCTTCAATGTAGCCCCTGTCGTGGTAGTACTGTACCAGGGCCTGGCGATCGGCGGCCAGTTTCGCCTCCTGGAAAGCGCCGTCCCTGATAAGGTTTTTCGTCTTCATGGTAAGCTGCCCGCGCAGAGTCCGGTCCGAAAAAATGGAATTCCCCTCAAAACGGAATTCCCTGATGCTGAGTTTTTCCCCTTCGGCAATATGAAAGAGAACGGTGTAGCTGCCGTCATTGGCCGCTTGAATTTCCGATCTGACCTTTATGTCGGGGTAACCTTTTTCCAGGTACTTGTTGACCAGGGCCTGCTCGTCAACCCGGACCTTCATCGGGTTTACCACGTCGTTGACTTTCAGGGTTACCACATCCAGCAACTCGCTCCTGCGGATATGGCTGTTTCCCGCAAAAGTTATCCTGGCCACCACCGGCTGTTCGGTTACGTCAAAGCGGACAATAACTTCCCTGTTCTCGTCGTCCGCGGGAACCGCCGTGGGCTCGATCCTGCTGAAATACTCCAGCGCGTAGAGCTGGCCCTGTATTTCCAGAAAAAGCTCGTCACTGAAAGGCTGCCCGATAAAGGGGGCCATGATCCCTTCCAGATCCGCGGCCTTGATATGCTTAAGCCCCCTGAAAACAATATCTTTTACCGGTTTTCCCTGATACCACTCGCCTTCCTGGGAAAAAACCGGAAAAACAGCCAGGATAAAAAAGAGAAGTCCAAAACAACGGCGCATCAAAACTCCTATGAAGGATCGTATCTAAGCCGGAAAGGCCGCTAAAACACCCAATTCCAGCTTATAGTGAAGGAATTATCGCTAATATACCAATTTTCCGGATGGGTGGGAACCAAATTCCAGCGGATATTCCCCAACGGACTCCGCAGTTCCACGCCGAAATCAGGTTCAAAAGTATAACCCCCCATGTTAGGCTTGGTTTCGTCGTAACGCAGGGACACCATGGACTGGATAAACATGTCGGACCCGATATACTTACCTACATAAACAGACGTGTTATCAAAATAGTTACCAACCGAGGCTATCCTGTCAACCGGGTCTTTCTCCAGGCCTATGGCCCGGAATACGTAATTCTGCAGAACCTGGGTACGGATGGAAAACATGTCAAGCCGCAAAAAATCCCGGATTGTCCGCTCCATACGGCGGACCACCTGGAACTGGGTAAAAAGATCCGCGGAAGAGGCCAAAAAAGCGTTGTTGATCGTCCCCCCCTCGGCGCTGTCGGGACTTCCGGTGATGCTTTGTCCCAAAAGGGAGAGAATTTCCATCTGGGAAAGGGCCGGGCTTGACTCAAAACGGGCCTGAAAGGACAGGAGCGGGGCGTTGTCCACTACCATGGAGATGGTTACCGGCCCCTCGTTGGTCCGATCTTTGGCCTCCGCCCTGGCGCTTATCCTGGGATTAAACTGCTGTTCGTTTTCGTTGAACGAAAGGGTTCCGCTGCGGATGAAGAAATTCCGTTCAAAGTAAAATATCTCCCCGCTCCGCAGATCGATGTCCCCGGTAAAGGAAAAACGCCGGCCGGAGGTATCCACCGTAATCCGCGCCCCGGCGCCCATGTCCGCATAAGCCCGGAGCATAGGGAAATTCCGGGTGGGCCAGAGGAATTCCACCCTCCGTCCCGCGGTTATCATGATGTCCGCCGTTACCGGGATGGGGAGAACATCCCACATATCTTCTTCCTGGGCCCTGGCGAGTTCCGCGGCATCCAGGCTGATTTCGGTTTCCTGGGCCGTCAGATCTCCGTCTATCATGAGGTTGCGGTTTTCCATGGAGACATCCAGGTTTCCCGAAACGATGCCCCTGACCAGAACCCCCTGGATATCGAATTTAACGGGAATAGGGCTGCCGCCGGGTACGGCGATATCTATGCTGAAAATATTGGGTATCCAGCGGTCAAACTGGAACCACCCGCTCAAGAGTCCGGACCCGCCGCCGCAGGCCGCCGGGACAGGGCCGAAGCGCATCTCGTTCCCTTCCACAAGCACGTCCACCGGGACGGGCCGGATATCGGCGTCCACAAAACGGGGGATCCGTATGCGGATACTGTTTCCCCGGGCGCGGCCGAAAAATTCCGGGTCTCCCAGGGAACCGCGGATATCCAGGCTGGCGGTAACATAGCCGCCAAGGGCCTCAAGCTCGGTCTTTACCGGGATAAAATGCCAAAGGGCGGCAAGATCAATGTATATGTCCCCTGCCCGGGCGTCTATTTCCGAAGGGCTGATGGTTCCCGCCACCGAACCCCGGATGGGGGAAGGATGGGAAAAGCCGGCGTAAAAGATTCCCCCTTCCCCAAGACGGAACCGGATCATCTCGCCGGGCCCGCCGGAGAGGGATACCAGAGAGCCTTGCCGGGAAAACACAAAATCAAAAACCTGCTCCGATTCCAGGACATCCATGCGGATATCCCAGACACTGAGTTTTCCCTGGAAGTCCGAAAGGGCCTGGGATATTTTCAGCCAGGAATCCACCCCGGCGAAGCGGGAATCCAGTTTAAAGGACATAGCCACGGTTCTGCCCGCGAAGAGCCCCTCTATCCGGCCCGCGCCGCCGGCCCAATTATCCTGCCGCCTTACCGTGAACAAGGGGATCTCCCCTTCCAGTCCCGCCAGTTTTACCCGTATGTTCCGTAAGGAAAATTCGTCCTTGTCCAGGAAGGCCAGGAAGGACGCCTCTATTTCCGTATCCCTGTTTCGGATGTTAAGGGAACTCAGTTCCAGTTCGATCCGGAAGGAATCCTCCTGGTTCCAATTCAGCCGGACATTCCCGTCGGCAAGGGCATAGTTCTGTAAACCCTCTGCCCCGCTATCCCGGCCTTCGGCTGAAACATTTTCCAGAATCCGGAACAAGCGCATGCCTGTGCCGGACAAAAAGATATCCAGATTCCGGTTCCGCCAGCTTCCCTCCCCCTGGTAAACTTCGGAGCCCCCTTTACCGGAACCTCCTTTACCGGAACCCTCTTCGCCCGAGACTTCTTCGCCGGATATGTTGAACTTGCCCCGGAGATCCGAAAAATCAGAATTCCACTCCACCGCCGCCTCTCCGGAAAGCTGCCCCATACCGTCATCAAAAAGGAGCCGGCTAAAGGAGGCCCCGTTCTGATCCGCCCTGCCGGAAACGGACATGGCCGCCGCGGGGGAGCCGGGTAAATTGATCTCCTTCAAATTTAACTTCTCTATCTCGATAGACCAGGACTCCTGGGACTCGTAGCGCAGGGAAGTCGAAAATTCAAGCCGGGCCATCTGGGAACGGATGGGGATGGGAATATCAACCGCTTGCACGGAGCCCGAATACCCGCTAAGCCCGGCCCCGATAGACACGTTGAACCCGTAAGAGCCCCTGATATTCAAGCGGCCGTCCAGAAACTCCCCTTCCAGGGGGTAAGACATATCCTTGTAACCGCCGTTCAGGGAAAAAGAAATGTACTGGGAATTGGGAAAATCAACATGCCCGGCAAGCAGAACCTCGTCCTGGCCGGATCCTTTTATGCGCCCTTCAATCAGATCAAAGCGCTGGTCGGTACCCGACGCGGAAAACCGGAGGGAGGCCTCCCCCATACCCTGGTAGAGCACAAGGGTCTGGGGCAGATTGTAAAAGATATGCTCGAAATCGGTACTCGCAAATATATCGGTGGTTACCATGGTTTCCCGGGCAAGGGCTTCCCCAAGGGGGGCCAGGCTGAGGCTGCCGGTAAAAGGTTCCGCCATATTTACCAGGTCCAGGGCGGAGAAAGAATCCAGCCGGCAATAAACCTCAAGCTGCCGGGGCTTGTAGGCGATTGTCCCTCCAAGGGAGATACTCCCCTCATCCTGGAGACCGAGGGCGGAAAGATCGAAGCCCAGCCCCGAGGCTTCCGGGTAGAGGGAGATACCGAAGGCCGCCAGTTCCACATCCCCAACAAACACCGTTGACCCGGAGATACCGATCTCCTTCCCCCGGGTGGATACGGTAAGTTCGGCGTTTACCGTGGAGGGGGGTTCCGAGCCCGGGCCGGAAGCGGAGAGGGGCTCCGTTTTCAGGCTGAAATTTGAAAGGGTGATGGTTCCGTTCGGGGCGAGGGGTTTTAAGCCCAGCCCCCCGTAAAACCGGATTGCCCCGCCGGGACCCCGGGAAGAACCCCTCCGGGCAGGGCCGGAGGAAAGCTCAAGGGAAAGCCTGTCGAAGCGGATGTAGTTTTTATCCCCCCAGGCCTTTACCGCGAAGGACGAATTGGCCGCGGGGAGGTTCCGGGGTACTTTCCCCAGGAGATCCAGCCCATAGCGGATGCCCCCCTTCCCGTCCATGGAGAAGGAGCCGGAGCCGGTATTCCGGACCGCAAGCCAGGAGTTGAAATCCCGGAAATCCCCGGAAAGGCTCACCAGATCCCGGAGGCTGAAATCTTCGCACCGGAAGGAAGCGGCAAGTTCCCGTGTATCGAGGGAATAGTCCAAAGAAATATCCAGGGGGGAGCGATCGGTTATTTTACGGGCTTCGATTCTGTTATCCTTTAGGCTTACCCGCAGCCCCAGGGCGCCAAGGCGGAAAAAATCCCCCGCGAAGAAAGGCATGTTAACCAGGGCAGTCCCCTCCCGCAAACCGAAACTCCAGGAACCGGAAACCCGTCCCGCGCTTGCCGCGTTGAAAGGATCGCCGCCCTGGCCGGTCAGGGAAAAGTTCAGGTTCCACTTGCCCTGCACCGATACCCCTTCGTCGTCGAAGGAAACGTCCAGGTAAAGCTTGTCAAGCAGAAAGTCCGCGTCCAGGCCGCTTTCCGGCGCTTTGAAGGTGAAACTCCCGTTTCTTATCCGTACCCCCATTCCTTTGGGAACCACCTTTTCCCAGTCATACCAGGACGGGTTGGAGAAGAGTTCCAAAAGATCCTGATCCCGCCGGTAATCGAAATGTACCGCCGGGCGGTCCAGCCGCACCGCGCGGATAAAGCCGGGCTCCTGGCGGAGCAGCTTCAGCAAAGACCAGGAAACCCGCATCCGGGAAACGCGGATCACCTGTTCCCCCGGTTCCGAACCCCCGATCCTTTCCCCGCCGCTTACCCGGATATCCCGGATATCAATGGTTCCAAAAGGCGAGGGGCCCATGGCGCCGTATTCGATCTTGCGGCGGAGGACCCCCTCCATCATGAGGATAAAATCATCCCGCAGGGTCTCCGTCCGTTCCCGTATCATTTTGTGAACCGGGTAAAGGGCAAAGGCGCTGAGGGCTACGAGGAAGGCAAAAATGATAATATGCGGAGCAAGAGAGTAAGCGCCGGAAAGGGGGGTTGTCATGGTAATCCGGGTTTTCGCCCCGGTTTCTCCAAAATTTTTCACCAAAAATCCCCGTATCCCAAAGATGCTCTAAAACAGAACATCGCCTAAATTCAAGGCTGCCGTTCCAAAACCCGCCTGACTAACTTTAAAACAAAATATAGTTTAACAAGTTAAAAAATTCTATTATTGAGAAGCTGTGGAAACCCCGCTTGGGTTTCCCTTGTATTGGTATCGGAAGAACCGGAGTTGAAAACATGGAGATGCTACAAAATTTCGTAATTTTTGAGGGGGGGGATGGCAGCGGAACCACGACCCAGTTGGAATTCCTGCGCCGCCGTTTCGCCTCCGGGGAAGGAGGGGAAAATCCGGCGGCCTTCCCTGTCCTTTTTGCCACCGCCGAGCCTACAGCCGGCCCGGTGGGCCTCCTTATCCGTTCCGCCTTGAAAGGGGAGATAAAATTGAAGGGGGAAACCCTGGCCCGGCTTTTCGCCGCCGACCGGGGGGAGCATCTCTACGGCCCCGGGGGCATTCTGGAACGGGCCGGCCGGGGGGAACTGGTGGTAAGCGACCGCTATGCCCCCTCTTCCCTGGTTTACCAGGGACTTGAGTGCGGAGAGGAGCTTCCCCATGCCCTGAACGCGCCCTTCCCCGTCCCCGAACTCATCCTGTTCTTCGATCTGGACCCGGCAATCGCCGCGGAGCGGATCAGGAACCGGCCGGATCGGGATATCTACGAATACCTGGACTTCCAGATCCGGGTAAGGGAACGGTACCGCGCCCTGCTTCCCGAATTCGCCCGCCGGGGTTCCCGGGTGGAAACCATCGACGCGGCCCAAAGCCCCGGGGAAGTCGGCCGGGCGATCTGGGGAGCTATCCTGAAAATGCCGATACTAAAAATGCCGGTACAAAAAATGCCGGTACTAAAAATGCCGGCAACGGAGGGAGACTTAGAGGCGTGAGGGCGGAAGTGAAAAGAAAAGAAACCGGCAGGGGGAGGAAGCCTCCCGGCCATATTTTTCCCGCTTCGCCAATCCCGGTTCTTTTTATCGGGCTTCTCCTGCTTTCCGCATCCTCCCCTTCCCTCAACGGGTACTACGTAACCTACAAGGAACAATACTACCGGCTCTACCACCTGCACTATATCCAGTACCCGGACGATACCATGGAAAACATCTACTGGCTGGAAAAGGCAATGGGGGCGGACTTCGCCAACCCTCTCTACGCCCTGACCCTCATCGAAAACGAAACCCAGTGGGAAAAGTACCGCTACCTTTTTATGATGCACGTCAACCTGAAACTTATCGAACAGTACCTCTACCTGGGAAACAAGTGGAACAAGCGGAACGCCTATTTCTACAACGCCCCCTGGAAGGAACAGAACCTGGAAAGCCTTGAGACCGCGGA
>JAISWN010000343.1 GCA_031271075.1 Treponema sp. | reverse complement strand
ACAAGCTTTGCCCGGGCCGGAAGCCCGTCGGAGTTATGACGGCTTACCTTGAGGTAATCGTCAAGAAATCCGATAAGCCCGAAGGCCGCAAAGGCGCCCAGGGCAAGCCATACCTTTTCATTTTTCAGATCCTGCCAGAACAGCATTGCGACAAGCACGGAGAGAATGATAAGCACCCCGCCCATGGTCGGGGTTCCATCCTTCGCCAGGTGGCTCGCGGGCCCGTCAGCCCGGACCGCCTGCCCCACCCCCAGGCTTTTTAACGCGGCGATGATCCGGGGGCCTGAGACATAGGCGATAAGCAGGGTGGTGATGGCCGCGTAAGCCCCCCGAAAAGTGAGGTACAAAAACACATTAACGGGTGTGAAGTATTTTACCAGGGGATACACAAACTCCAGAAACATTATCTTCCTCCCCCCGTACCCGCGCCGCCCGCCGGCTCTCCGCCCAGCAGCATAGCGCTTAGACCTTCCAGAGCGCAGCCCCGGGAACCTTTAAGCAGTACCAGATCCCCCTTCCGGACAAAGCCCCTAAGCTCCCGGGCCAGTTGTTCCATACTGTTGGTGTGGAAGAAGGGAACCCCGCCCCTTCCGGTTTCCGGAAAGGCGGCAAGGGCCGCTTCCATTTCCGCGGCCGCTTCCTCCGTCTCCTCACCGTAGAGGAACACCTTATCCGCCCGGGAAGAGGCAAGAAGCCCGCCCAGTTCCCGGTGGGCCTTCCGCGACTCTTTCCCCAGTTCCAGCATGGAACCCATGACGTATACCTTTCTGCCCCGGTATTCCAGATCGTCGCAGAAGGCCAGGGCCTGGGCGGAAGATTCGGGGTTGGCATTGTAGCAGTCCCGGATCACCGTAACACGGCCTTCCAGTATCTCGCCCCGGCCAAAGAGGGCTTTTACCGAGGCAAGCCCTTCCCGAATGGCCAGATCGCTCACCGGCACTTCCCGGGCAATCGCCGCCGCCGCCAGGGCGTTCCGCACGTTATGCCTGCCCGGAAGGGTAAAACGCACTTTCTCCCCGGCCCAGGTAATTTCGCTGCCCGAAAGCCCCAGATCGCGGCTTACGGCAACTCCGTCAAGGCCGTAAAAAGAAACCTTCCCCCTGATCCCCCGGGCAAGGAAATCCCGGTACTCGTCGTCCCCGGGGATCAGGGCGGTTTCATCGCCGGAAAATTCGGCAAAAATATTTTTTTTCTCCCCAGCGATTCCGGCTTTACTGCCGATAAGTCCGATATGGGCGGAACCGATGTTAGTGATTAAAGCGACGCAAGGTTTAAGGACCCTGGCCAGTTCGGCAATCTCCCCCCGGCGGTTCATCCCCAACTCAAACACCCCCACCTCATGCCAGGAACGGACATCAAAAACCGAGAGGGGGAGGCCGGTTTCGGAATTCAAATTCCCCCGGTTCATCACCACCTTTTTCTCCCGGCCGATAATGGCGGCGGCAATTTCCTTGGTGGTAGTCTTTCCCGAAGAGCCGGTGATCCCTACCCTCAAAAGCCCCGAAAACCGCTCCACATAGGCCGCGGCGGCGTCCTGGAGGGCCTTAAGCGTGGATTTTACCCCTATCAAGCCCCTGCCGTACTTTTCCGCGGCTTCCGCGAGCCCTAAAGCCTTTTCGGCAAGCCTTGCCTCTTCCACCAGGGCGCAAACCGCGCCGGCCTTAAAGGCAGCCTCTACATAGGAATGACCGTCCTGAACGGAACCGGGCAGGGCGACAAACAGGGCGCCTTCCTCCGCCTTTCTGGAATCAATACACACCGAAGCGAAACCCGGCCCTCCCCAGGAGGAGGAAACCCGCCGGCCTTCTACCGAGCGGAGGAGGGTTTCAAAATCCATGAGAAACGGCTTAGTTGCCACGCTGCCCCTCCTCTATCCGGATCTGCAGAATATCTTCGGGCCTTACCCTGACAAGACTCGGATCGTTACGGGCTATGTTCTCTATCCTTTCAGAAGATGAAAGCATGGCTATCCCCGCGATAAGTCGCTTGTTACCCTCCACCCATTCTTCCTGGGCGGCCTCAAGCCGGGCAATTTCCCGTTCCAGATCCATATAACGGGTTGACTGCCACACTACCAGGGCCAGGAGCAGGGGCATGGTAATCACCGCCAGGTAAAGAAGCAGATGCTTCTTCATCACTTTCCGTCCTCTTCAAGTTCAAGAATTTTTTCGACTACCCGCAGCCGCGCGCTCCGGGAGGGAGGATTTTTTTGCCTTTCCGCTTTGCCGGGAGTAAGCCCTTTTCGGGTAAGCAGATTTACCAGCCGGCGGCCCTCATACCTATCTATCGGCGCTTCTGGGGAATGGGTACAGTCCCTGCTCTTCTCCCGGAAGAAGTTCCTGACTATCCGGTCTTCCGAAGAATGAAAGCTGATCACCCCCATCCTTCCGCCGGCCTTAAGCGTCCTAAGCCCCCCTTCAAGCAGATCCGGCAGCCGGGACAAGTCGCCGTTTACCGCGATTCGCAGAGCCTGAAAGGTCTTCGTGGCCGGATGAACGGCCCTGTGCCGGTAAGCCGGGGGTACGGCGGCTTCCACCAGTTCCGCAAGGGCCCCGGAACTGCGGATCGCCCCCTCTTTCCGGGCCTTTACAATGGCTTTGGCGATGCGCCGGGAGTAAGGTTCCCCCGCGTTCCGGTAGATCAGATCCGCCAGGTCTTTTTCAGGCAGAGCGGCAATAAGATCCGCCGCGTCGGGGCCGGAAGAGGTATCCAGCCGCATATCCAGGGGCTCGTCTTTACGGAAGCTGAAGCCCCGGCCCGACTTTACATAGTGAAACATGCTTATCCCAAGGTCCATAAGAACCGTGTCGGGCCGCTTAAGATCCCCAGGGTAAGAAGCGAAGAAGGACTGGGCCCAGCCGGAATAAAAATATACCCGGTCGCCGAATTCCCCCAGCCGCTCTTTCGCGGCCTGCTGGATAAGGGGATCGGCGTCGATGGCGATGATTTTTAAATCCGGGAACCGGGAAAGGAAGGCAAAGCTATGCCCCCCTTCTCCGGTGGTAGCATCCAACATCAGTTCCCCTTTGCCCCGGGGCGCGAGATACTGTATTGTTTCCTCCAGCAGTACCGGAGTGTGCAGCGCTTCCATATTCCTTATGTTCCCCTCCCAAATCTCCATCGCCCCGGCTTTCAGGTTCCCTTTCCCGCAGCCCCGTTTCTCTACAAGCCTATTTCCTCAACCACATTTTCAAGGTTCTCCTCTATCTCGTCCTGATAATCGTTATAAACCTGGCTATCCCAAATCTCCATGCGCTCCCCGTTACTGGCCACGGCGCATTCTTTGTTGAGCCCCGCGAAATCCCGCAGGCTCTGGGGCACCGCGACCCTGCCCAGCTTGTCAAATTCAAGCTCCTGGGCGGGTATAATGAAACGGTGCCGCATGTAATCCCGCTCCTTTAAGCGAAGGGGCTCCATTTTCGATACCATTTGATCCGAAAAGTTCGACCATTCATCCATCGGGTACAGCCAGAGGCAGCGTTTAAGCCCTTTTGTAATGATCAGGGTATTCCCCGGCATCCCCTCCCGAAAAAGGGAGGGTATACTTATCCGGCCTTTATCGTCACATGAAATAAATTTTAGGCCGGTCGGAATACTCATGACACTCTTTCCTCATCTTAACCTTTTTTTCCACCAATTTCTAGTATTTCCCGCAAAATGCCATTTAATTCATTGTTACCTAGTCCAAAATCTCCGGTCAATATGAAAACCCGGAAAATATTACAAAAAGTAAAAATATTATTCTTATCGCCTATATGGCTGTATAGAAAAGCGTTGCCCCTTTCATACAAAGCCCGGTATAATAGGCTAATGTTCATTAACGTGTACCCGGAAGGCCGGGCCCTTGGATAAGCGCGGGAAGGGGGAAGAGGGCATCGGAACCCAAAAGGAAAGCGCGCTTCACCGGGCTTTAAAATTCCGCTACGCCGGAGAAGCCGGCAAAACCGAGGAGGCCCTGGGGGACTATGTCTGCGACGGTGTAACGGGGGAAGGGGAGATTATTGAAGTTCAAACCGGCAGTTTCGGCCCTTTGCGGGATAAAGTCCGGGATTTGGCCGCCCGCGGACAGGTACGGATAGTCCATCCGATTATCCTTACCAAGCATATAGAAACCTTCGGCCCTGAAGGGGAGAGCATCAGGAAACGGAAAAGCCCCCGCCGGGGCAGCGAGTGGGATCTCTTCAAACATCTGCTTTACGCGCCGGAACTTGCCCTGCTTCCCGGACTTAGTATTGAACTTGCCCTGATCGATGTGCTGGAGAAACGGGTTCTGGATGGAAAAGGTTCCTGGCGGCGGAAGGGCGCCAGCGTCATGGGAAGGGAGTTGACAGGCTGGCATGGTTCCCTCTGTCTTACGGGTTTAAAAGACTACTACCGCTTTGTCCCCTTTGTCCGGGGAGAGGAATTTACCGTCCGGGACTTGGCGGAAAAGGCCCGGATCGATCCCCCCCTGGCCCGAAAAACCCTCTACGTGCTTGCCAAAATAGGGGCCGTCCGGCGGACAGGAAAGAAGGGGAACGCCTACTGTTACAAAAAAAAAGGGCAATGAGTTTGACCCATTGCCCTTTCCCAGTACAGCGCCGGTTTTACCAGGCGTCGTTCATATCGTCCGGGTCCCGGTTATCCTCCGCAAAGAGATCGGTCACCGCCCTCAGATCGTCGAAATACACATAGTAGCTGCCGAATGCTTCCAGGGGATCGCATTTGATCATCAAACCGTTAATTTTAATTCCCAGGTTGTTGCTGTAGTGGTAATTCCGCTGGACAATGCCATTTCTTCCGTCTTCCGCCTGGGGGGGGATTGCCACGGACAGCTTCTTCCATCCCTGGAAATTCAGCTTGCCCATGTAGAGTTCAAACTGGCGGCCAAAGAAATCCTGGACAAGGAGATACAGTTCGTGATTGTAATTCCGGCCTACAGCCCAGACCGATACGGTCTTGGCAATCCCCTCTATCGGGATTGGCCGCTGGGGATAAAGGGTAAAACTGGTATGACCCCGGTGGATAAAATCAACACGGGTACCCAGAACGTATCTATCGGGGATATTAAGGCCTTCCTCCTCCGCCAGGGGTTCCTTTCCCGCAGGACCGCCCTCAAACAAACGAGTGCTGGTATACCCCTGATCCGGGGACATGGCCGAGTGCCAATAACCATCTTTTTCGAATTTATCCACCGAAATTTCTTTTAAAAGCTGTTGGGCCGCGTCAATACTCACCCGCTCAGGATCCGTAGCCCCCACATCGGCGCCCTCTTGGGCAAACAGGAAACCGGTAACCAACAAAATCAAGACACCCAATACAAAACGTTTCACGGCCAGCCCCCTTAATTATTGCCCGATACTGTCCAGAGTTCCTGCACATGCTCAGGATCCGCCAGTTCATCGCCATCAAAGAAGGATTCAAAAGTATCGGTTACTATCTTGAATTGATCAAAATAAATATAGAAATTATCCACCCTTTCGTATGGCTGGGTCCATATCCGGAATTTTACAAATTGAAGCCCCGCGTAATGGGGAAGTATCCGTTTACTCTGTCTAATCGAGCCGGGAATCGACACCCGCAGGTTCTTCCAGCCCGTATAGGCAATATCCCCAAGCTTGAGGGTATGGACTACACCCTGATAGTCCCGTACAAAAGCCTCAACATAAAATTGGAGGTTGGAACCCCACACCCACATATCCAGGTAGTGTACCCGCCCAGGCAGGGGTATCTCGAAGGGAGTGGTAGTTCCGACTTCTACCGGGTATATATCGATCCAGTTGTAACCCCGGCGGTCGAAGCGGCCCCAGATGCCTAGGCTTTTATAGTCATTACCCTGCCGGTTGTTGCCGAACAGCGCCTGAGGCCAAGCCGGAACATAAGTCAGCTTGGGATACCCATCCCCGTCAAGTACCGTCGCAAATTTACTGGCATCTTTATTCCAGTCAAATTCGAAAGAACTGGTCCTTCCTTCTACGGTCCACTCGTGAGCGGTATTGCCGTCAAAGGGCTCTATAATTACAGCTTCGGAATTGACGGTTCTTTCATCACTGTAGGCTGAAACAAGCGCCATACACACCAAAAGAACAACCCATACAGCCCTGAAACCACCATGTTTCATCAAACTACTCCTTATTCCTATCCATGGAAACGAGTTCTTAGGACGATTATATCTCTTATCGGTATCTTTGTCAACGTTCCCTGTATTTTTCCTGTTTTTTTCTCACATTTATTGAGCAAACCCCTCTTTTACAATTGCCTTTATTTTTTTCAACCCATCCCCCTGCCATATTCTTCCGGCCTGCTCTATTCTTCCGAAAGGAAGGAAAGCGTCTGAGGGAACCGGATCTCCCCCGGCCTCAAAGGCGGCCCGGAAAGCCTCCACCGATACCCCCCAGGGGGAGTCGTCAAAAACAAGCCGGACATTCTCCGGGAAAAACACCGGATCCAGCCATGAAAAAAGAATGACCGGCGCGGCGTTACTCCGGCTCAGAAAGGTCTGGGCGTTACTCCCCACCACGACACAGGAAAGTTTATCATATCCTGTGTAATCCGTATAGCCGCTCATGTAAAGCGGGTTTACATCACAGTCTTCCGCCCGCAAACCGGCGAGAAAAGCGTCCCGGTTTACCGGAAAATCCCGCTCCTCCTGAAACACCAGAATTTCCCCCTCTTTCCCCCGTGAAAAAAACGCGGCGGAGCGGCCCGCCCGGTAGGAATCAAGCCGGGTATCCACCGCGAGGCTCAACAGTTGTCCCTCCCGGATGTTTTCCCGCCCGCCCAAAACAACTACCGGCGTTTCCGGATGCTGTTCCGCGTAATCCCGCAGCCCCCGGGCATAGCGGTAAGGGGCCAATACCGCCCAGGGATGGGAAGACGCATCCTCAAGGGCAAAAATCACCATCTCGGAGCCGGCGTTTTCGGCAAGGACCACCTTTTTCACCGGGCGGAAGAGCCGCAGGGACGCCTCCGCCTGCCGCAGGAGGCCCCTCCACGGGCCGTAAAGAACGTCGAAGGAAAGATCGCTTAGAACCAGGGCGGGGGGGCGGCTAAAAAAAATTCCTCCTGCCACGGCCAGGGCAACAGTAAAACTTGCCAGGACAAAAAGAAAAAACGACCTTTTAAGGCTCTTCATAAGACGCCCCTATTCTAAACCAAGGGGCCCCGGGGCGCAAGATCCGGGCTTCCGCCAGCAGGAATTCCGAATTCAACCACAGATACCATGTCGGCTGGGTCAGGGCGGATTGCTCCGCCCCTCCCTGCCTGGGAACTCTGCCCATCCCCCGGATAAACGCCGGGACCTATACCCTGACCATGACCTACTCAGGCGGCCAAACCGAGACAAAGACCGTGGAAGTGGGCCGTTCCGCCTCGGCAAGGGCGGACTTCGCCTACCGCCCCGCCCCGGTCCGGCCCGTAGCGCCCTCGGAACATCCCATGCCCTATAATAGGTGTATGTGGAAGGGGGGACCTTCCTTATGGGGAGTAACAGGCTGACACAGTGGGCCTCGTCAATGACGATATGGGTGATCCCCAGGCCCCCAAGTTTTGCCAGCATCCGCCGGCCCGGCAGCACCTCCGGGTTGGCGATGATAAACCGGCTTTTCCCGGAGCCGAGCTTTTCCCAGATCTGCCGCCGCTCTTCCTCGCTTTGGCCCCCCGCAGGAGCACCGGTTCAAAACCCCGCTCCCGGAGCCGCCGTTCCTGGTCCGCCATGAGGGAGAGGATGGGGTAGAGTACCAGGGTGGGGCCGGAGAGGAGCATGGCGGGAAGCTGGAAACACAGGGATTTCCCCGCCCCGGTGGGGAGGATCACGATCTGGTTCCCCAGAGTCTCCCGGTCCCCGGTCTCCGGGTTCTCCGGCTCCGCTTCCC
>JAISWN010000222.1 GCA_031271075.1 Treponema sp. | reverse complement strand
GATCCGTGTTTTAATAATAGAAATGGAGGCTAATTATGGAGAGGAAAGTCATTTACCATGTTGAATCCGGCTCTTATCTATATGGAACTAATACAGAAAAATCAGACAAAGATTATGTTTCAGTCTTTATTCCCACTAATTATGACTTACTGTCATTACAAAAGTGCGACTATATAGACGACAGTACAAAGAAGTCTTCAGAGGATAGGCGTAATACAAGTGAAGATATCGACAACCAAAAACACTCTATCAGTAATTACCTTCATCTTGTTTTAATCGGAAACCCTAACCTGATCGAAATATTGTTTGCAACAAATCCTATTATTGAAGATCCGGTATTCTCTATTTTTAAGGATAATACTAATAAACTTATCTCAAAAAATGTTTTTAAATCCTTTTCCGGATTCGCGTTCAGCCAGAAGAAAAAACTTGAATATAAGGCAAAAAGATTTACCCAGTTGGAAAAGTCTTTAGAATATTTAGAAAAGGAATACGCTGGCGAAATCTGTGATCCCTCTGCTATTATGGGAGAAGATTTATCAGAATGGCTTAATAACAATCTTTCAGAATATAAAGGAAGGAAGAACAACGTAGAATCGTTCCATGTAAATTTACCGGTAAAACCGATATATGAAGTGATTAAAAATGAATATGAGAAATATGGGTGGAGAACAAAGACCGACACATTTATCACACTTGGGTACGATGTAAAGTTTGCAAGCCATGCAATAAGATTATTTTACGAAGGAGAGAGGCTTCTAACTACCGGTAGATTAGAATTTCCCATCACGGGTAAAGCACTTAATGACATTATGAACGTGAAAGATGGAAAATTATCGATAAACGAGTTCTATGAACTGTGTGATTATTACGATAACTTAAATGTTAAAGCCCATGAAAGCAGTCTCTTGCCTGAAAAGTCGGATTGGAAATGGGTCAATGAAAACTTAGTCAGAATACTTGAAACTGAAATAATAAGGGAAGCGGCTCTTAAGGCAAGAAAAATGCCGGTTAAGTCAAAAGATAAAGGATACTCCTATCCTGTGTCTTAATACCGATATAACCATCTGGTATTTACAAGGCGCTACCGGTTCAGCTTCTCTATCACCGGGGTAAGGAGCCGCAGCCGTACTACCCGGCCGCCCCCCAGTTCGGCGAAAGCCCGGTAGCGGTTGCCGTCGTCGGAGAAGGGAGACTCCCTTTCCCCGGGGAAGGGGGCGTAGCGTTTCTGGGTCCAGACCAGGGCGGGATCGCTTAAAGCGGTCCGGGGCCGGGCGGGATCGAAATAGATGAATGATTCGTGAACGCCCCTTTCGCCCGGCGGGGCCTCGTCGGTACACTGGAGGTAGCGGACGGTTCCGGTGGAAAAATTTACCGACTGGATGACGGCGGAATGGGACATCTCCCCATCGTAGCCCCGGAACAGGAGGATATCCCCGGGCCGCAAACTGGCTATCTCATCCTTTACCGGGATAATCTGGGGACTCCGGGAGTTGTAAAAGGCGGTTCCCGCGTACCAGGAAGGCTGATCCCCCCTCCTGACCCCCAGGGTTCCCGCCAGGGCTTTTCCCAGATCCAGGCCGCCGGCCCGGGCCACGTAGGAAAGCACATGCCACACGAAGCCGGAGCAGTCCATCCCGGTGTGCCCCACGCAGTACAGGTAGTTGTAAACATCCGCTTCCTCAAGCCCCCGGCCGCTTACCAGCACATAGGGCCGGTGGGGCAGGCCCCGATAGTCCCCGGCCTTCATCCGGGCAATGTCGAAGAGATCCCGGGAACTGGTCCAGCTCTGGCTGGGGATGTCAAAGACGATCACCTTCTCCCGCCCGTCTATCAGGGTTCGGGTGTAGTCCCGGAAATCTTCCGAATCCAGAAGGCTCTCAATGACGGGCCAAAGTTCGCCGGGTTCCGCCTTGCCGCGCCCCAGAAATTGCCAGTCCTGTTCGGAAAGGGCGTCCCGCTCGTTGTCTTGGGCAAAGGGCATCCGCAGGTTCATTACCTTGCCGTCCAGAATCCGGGTCTTGAAGCAGAGCCGGTAGGCTTCTTCGATGATCCCCTCAACCCCCGTGCCCCAGAGGCGGGAAGGCAGGGAAAAGGCCGCCAGCGCGTTAAGCTGTTCATCGGCCCGGAGGGCCTCCGCCATCCCCGCCGGGGAGAGGAAGGACAGGGCCAGGAGAAGGAACAGAGGCCCCCGGCGGCTCATCTTTCCCCTTTAGGGTTTGATCCTTCCGGGACCGGCCCTTCAAGGGACTTAAAGTACCGCACCGTGCCTACCCTGAGTTCGTCCAGAGCCTCTTCGTCGCAGACGATAATGGCCTTGGGATGCGTCTGGAGGCAGGAAAGGGGCCACCAGTGACTTAGCCCCCCCTCCACCGCGGCCTTAAGCGCCCGGGCCTTGGCGTAGCCCGAGGCGATGATCAGCACTTCCCGGGCGTCCATGACGGTTCCTATCCCCACGGTGAGGGCGGTGGGAGGCACCTTCTCCGGATCCCCGCCGAAAAAACGGGCGTTGGCCCGCCGGGTCTCGGTGGTCAGGGTCTTGATCCGGGTCCGGGACTGAAGGGAGGAGCCGGGCTCGTTAAAGGCGATGTGCCCGTCGCTGCCCATGCCCCCCAGGAAAAGGTCGATACCCCCGGCGGCGGCGATAGCCTCCTCGTAGGAGCGGCATTCGGCCTCCGGATCCGGGGCGCTTCCGTCGGGGACGTGGGTGTTCTTTGGATCTATGTCGATGGCGTGGAAAAAGTTGTCCTCCATAAAGCGGCGGTAGCTCTGGGGATGGCCGGCCGGCAGTCCCAGGTACTCGTCCATGTTGAAACTGATCACCCGGGAAAAGGATAGTTCCCCTTTCCGGTGGAGATCGATGAGTTCCCGGTATGTCCCCAGGGGGCTTGAGCCGGTGGGCAGCCCCAAAACAAAGGGCCGATCCCGGCCCGCCGTCTCTTTGATGCGTTTGGCAATGTAACGGGCGGCCCAGCCGCTGACTTGGGCATAATCCCGGCAAATGATCAGGCGCATAGAAATTCCTCCTTCAAAAATGTATTTAGAAAAACGTATTTAGAGCGTATTTTTTCTGATCCGGCCGCCGGAGATCGCCCCCAGAACCCTCAGGCTGTTCTCCCCGCTCCCCGGGCCGCCGTTCCAGGCAAAAACCACCAGATCCGCGTCGTAGCCGGGGATAATGGCCCCCTTGTTCCGGTAGCGCATCACCTGGGCGGGGTTGAAACCGGCGGTCTTTACCGCGTCCTCAAGGGAAAAGCCGAAGTTGACCAGGTTCCGGATACCCCGGATCATGGTAAGGGCGGAGCCGGCGATTACCCCGTCGATCTTCCGGCAAAAAAAACCGCCTTTAAAGACAACCTCTTCCCCATTGGCGTAAAGAGGCCCGTCCAGCTGCTCCGCCGGCTTTAAAGCGTCGGTAACCAGGACGATCTTATCCAGGGGCTTGTCCCGGAGGAGGAGTTTGAAAAGGTCGGGATGAACATGAAAGCCGTCGGCAATGATCTCGCAGGACATTTCCGGGTGGATCAGCACCGCCCCCACGGCGTTGGGGTTCCGGTGATCCATCTTGCCCATGGCGTTGAACAGGTGGGTGGCGTGGAGGATCCCCGCCTGCATACCTTCCACCATGTTTTCGTAGCGGGCGTCGGTATGGCCGGCCTGGAGCACGATCCCCTTCTTGATACAGAACAGGGCAAGTTCCCTCATGCCTTTCAGTTCCGGGGCTACGGTCATGTTGACAATCCGGCCTTCCGCCGCCTCCCAGAGCCGCTCCATGAAGGGAATATCCACGGACATAATGGTTTCCCTTTTCTGAACCCCCAGGCGTTCGGGGGAGATAAAAGGCCCCTCCAGGTGGAGCCCCATGATCTGGGCGCCTTCCTCCCTGCCCATGGCCGCGGCGGCGCCCTGAACCGCCCGGAGCATCCGTTCCGGTTCGGCGGGGTAGATGGTGGGGTTAAACGCGGTAACCCCGTACTGAACCAGCCGCTTGGACATCTCCAGCACCGAGTGGGTACCTGCCGCGGCGGAGTCAAAGCCGTCCTCCGTACCGTAACCGCCGAATCCGTGGATGTGGGTGTCGATGAGGCCGGGGGCGATAAAAGCGCCCCTTACATCAATAGTCTGGATATTGCCGCCGAAATGTTTTTGTTCAAAACGCCTTTGGGAAAAAACATCGGCGATTTTACCGTCTTCGATGAGTACCGCGCACTGTTCCATGGCGGCAAATCCGGTCATTACGGTTCCGTTATATAAGCAGATACCCATACTCTAAATATAACTACCCGGAAGGTCTTTTGTCAGGCATAAGAGAAAAAAACGGCACGAATCAACCAAGCCCGCCGCAGAGCGGACAAGGTATGGTTCTCGTGCGGCAGAACCGCGGGTATGAAACCCCCAATACGAATCAAGCTGACAGCTTATTTTTCTTCACCATCCAGGGAGAATGGCGGATCTACCTTTTAAGTACGGAAACCACCCGTTCCAAGACCTTTTTCCGATCCAGGGGCTTAACGATGTAGCTTTTTGCTCCCATAAGGAGCGATTTTTTAACCACATCTTCCTTCCCCAGCGCGCTCACCATGATTACACAGGCGTTTTTATCAAATTCCAGGATTTTTTCCAGAGCGGAAACTCCATCCATCACCGGCATGGTGATATCCATAGTTACCAGGTCAATATTAGGATGCAATTCCTTGTATTTATCCAACCCTTGGGCCCCGTCGCCGGCGGTAGCCGCCACTTCAAAGCCCTCGGAGGTAAAAATCTGGCCAAGCTGTTTTGCGATAAACATGGAATCGTCAACGACAAGTACCCGGTAAGGGGTTCCATCCGGCTTTATACCCTCAGGCGGTTTATCGTTGAGATTGGGCATATTATCTTTTGCGGTCATACTACGCTCCCCTTCTGATATATACTGTAGGGCAAAGAAAATTGCAAGTCAAGCCACTCTTCATTACTCGCTAAAATATAAGTAAATTATACCATGCCTGTGATTTTCATGCTAGCGCCTATGGCGGAAATTAGCCACCGGGCCTTGCGGGAACTCATTGCCGGGTTCGGCAGGGACGCGGCCGGGGGCCCCGATGAGTACTTTACGGAGATGATAAGCGCCGGGGCTCTTCTGGGGGGCGGCCCTTTCGAAAAATGGTACCTGGACGGCGGTCCGTACCCGGAACGGCTGGTCTACCAGATTGCGGGCTCCGACCCGGACCAGATCGAGCGGGCCGCCGCCCTGCTGGACCGGCGGGAGTCTGAGGGCGGCCCCTGCCTGGGCATCGACATCAACATGGGCTGCGCTGCCCCGGCCATCCGCCGTACCGGGGCGGGGGTTGCCTGGATGGCCTCGGCGGACGCGGCGGGAACCCTGACGGGCCGCCTCCGGCGGGTGGTGCGGCGGCGGCTCAGCGTCAAGCTGAGGATAGGCTTCCGGGAGGACTTTGAAGAACTCCTCCGCTTTTGCCGCCGCCTTGAGGCGGAAGGGGTGGAACTTATCACCCTGCACCCCCGTACCGCCGGGGAAAAATTCCGCCGCAGCGCCCGATGGGACTACGTGGAGCGCCTGCGGGGGGAGTTGAAGATCCCCGTGGCGGGGAACGGGGACATCTCCTCCCCGGAGGAGATGCTCCGCCGGGCCGGGGGGCCCCTTATGGTGGGCCGCGCCGCGGTCCGCCGGCCCTGGATCTTCGCCGCCGCCAGGGCGCTTATCGGCGGGGCCGCCGGGACAGGAGGCGAAAAGGCGGCTCTTGAGGGCCCCCTTAACAAGGACACCGTTAACCTGGAAGAAACGGGAATCCGCTTCCTGGAACTCCTTGCCCGCTACCAGCCCCCGGAATTTCACCTGAGCCGGGCAAGGCGTTTCTTCGGCTACTTTTGCGACAACCTGAAATGGGGAACCTACGTTAAAAACCTGCTTAACCGGGAGGAGAGCCTTGCGGGAATTGAGCGGGCCTGGCGGGGGTATTTCGCGGGGACTTCGGGGGAGGATCGGGAAGCGGCAAGGGTGTAGGGGCGCTACTCCCCCTCCGCCTGAAGGAGATGCTCCGAGAGAAGCCGCCGTTTGTCTTCCGGAATGGGGGTGGACCGGTGGGTATTGAAGTTGTAGTGGACGATTACCGCGCTGCCCTTGGCGCAGAGCTGCCCCCGCTGCCATGCTTCGTGGCGGACCGTAAAGGACTTGGTCCCCATCCGGGCCACCCAAGTGCGGATCTCCACATCGTACTGGAACTTGAGTTCCCCCACAAAATCGTAGTCCGTGTGGGCCATGATGAGGGGCCAGGTTTCCGGGGACAGGGTCAGATCCGGGGAAAACATCCGGAAC
>JAISWN010000202.1 GCA_031271075.1 Treponema sp. | reverse complement strand
TGACAGGGAAGAAGGGTACCCGCGGGAACCAGGGATTGCTATCCCGGGAATATCCAGGGGACAAAAATCGTGTTCTTTCATTTTGTGACCTCGCTTACTTAATGTTACAACAATATCTTAAAAAAAACCAGAAAATCAAGGGAAAATTCAAAAAAAGTGGCTGACACCTTTCCGGCGCCCCTGCCCTATTAAGCATACAGCGTAAAAAGTAGAATTGTCCGCGTTAGCGGTTCAGTGTCCGGGAGACCGGGGTATTGGAGATTTTGAACGATATCGGGACGCCGGCAGCCTGTTGCCGTGGCGCTTTTTCATTTCTTTCACCATTTTCTTTTGTTTTACTTGCCTTTTCACGCGGCCTGTGGTATAAACATAAGCAATGACCGAGACAGGCGAAAGGGAGCGGCTAATCATTGACTCCCTTCTTGAAAGGGGCTCCGTTACCGTGGCGGATCTGAGCAGGGATCTGGCCGTTTCCGGGGTAACTATCCGGTCCGACCTCAAGGGCCTGGAAAAGCGGGGCCTCCTCAGCCGGGTTCACGGCGGCGCGGTTCCGGCGATCCATCCCCACATCCTGGAACGGCAGAACCTGCGGGTGGAGGAAAAACAGAACATCGCACGGGCAGCGGCCGATCTGGTACGGAACGGCGACACCATCATGATCGAGGCGGGAACCACCCTGGCCCTGCTCTGCCGTTACCTGGGGGGCAGGCGGGATATCCACCTGATCACCAATTCGGCCCTGGCCTTTAACACCGCGAAAAACAACCCTTCCCTGAAAATCACCCTCTGCGGCGGGGAGTTCCGCGGCAGCACCGAATCCTTTGTCGGCCCCATCGCCGTGGAAACCATCCGGCGGTTCAACGTAAAGATCGCCTTTATCGGCACCGATGGGTTCAGCGCCAGGAACGGTATTACCACCCATCTTCTGGAAGGGGGGGAGATAATCAAGGTAATGAAAGAACAGGCCCGGCAGACGGTCCTGCTCAGCGACTCGGCCAAATACGGCAAGGCGGGGCCGGTAACCATTATGCCCCTCTCCGGGGCCGACGGCATCATTACGGATGCCCAGATCCCTGGGGAAGCGGCCGCCGAAATGGGGGAGGATCCCCTTATCGCCCGTATCACGGAGGAAAACGGGGCCGCCGTTAAGCGGTTCTGGTTTGCAAAATAGACGAGGAGCAATGAATGGCCCATATACTGATTATGCCCCGGCAGGGTAACACGGTGGAGTCCTGCATCATCGGGGAATGGCTGGTGAAGGAAGGGGACCTGGTAAAGGCCGATACCCCGGTCTGCGTGGTTGAAACCGACAAGGCGACTTTTGAGGTTCCCGCCGGCGCGGCCGGTACGGTACTGAAGATCCTCCGCCCCGCCGGGGACGACGTGCCGGTACTCCGGCCCATCATGGCGCTGGGAAACCCCGGTGAAAACTGGGAGGCCCTGGTTGGAGAGGAGGCCGCGGCCGGCGCGGTATCCGGCGGGGCCGGAAGCGGGGAAGCCCCGGCGGGAAATGCCCCGCCAAGGGCGGACGGGGCCGCGGCGGTTTCCGCCGCAAGTTCCCCGGACGGCGCTTACCCGGCCGCGTCACCCCGGGCGAAAAAGCTGGCCGGCCGGGAGGCGGTGGATCTCCGGGCCCTGATAGGCAATGGCCCCGGGGGCAGGATCATCGCGGCGGATGTGACCGCGGCGGCCGCGGCGCGGCCGCCCCTTACCGGGGCGGCGAAGGACGAGCTGAGGCGGCGAATCGCCTCGGGGCTTCCCGCCTTTGCCGCCGGTTCCGGGTCGGGGATCGGGGGCAGGCTTACCTTGGCCGATCTCGGCCATGCCGATTTCGGCCAGGCTGAAACCGGCCGGGCTGAGACCGAAGGCCGGGCTCCGGCGGCGGAAGCGATAGCGGGCGCGGCCCCGGCGGATGAGTACACCGATACGCCCATCAAGGGGATCCGCAGGCTCATTGCCGATCAGATGATGGCTTCCCATAACACCACGGCGGCCTTTACCCTGAACACCAGCGTTCCGGTGGTGAAGCTCCAGCAGTTCCGGGCCCGTTTCAAGGCGTGCGATCCCGGCCTGGGCTTAAGCAGGATCACAGTGAACGATCTGATCCTCTTCGCGGTTTCCCGGACCCTGCCCCTCTACCCCTACATGAACGCCCATAAAAAAGAGGGCTTTATCCGGACCTTCAAAAACGTGCACCTGGGCTGCGCCGTAGCCACCCCCCGGGGGCTCATGGTTCCGGTTATCCGGAACGCCCACCGGCTTTCCCTGATCCAGATTTCCCAAAGGGCCCGGGAACTTGCCGAGGCCTGCCGGGGGGGCGCCGTTTCCCCGGAGGATCTCCACGGTTCCACCCTAACGGTGACGAACCTGGGCAACACCGGGGTCGAAAGTTTTTCCCCCATCATCAACATCCCGGAAGTGGCCATCCTGGGGGTCTGCGGCATACAGCCCAAACCCGCCGAGACAAGCCCCGGCCAGTACGAGATACTCCCCCACCTGGGCCTGAGCCTTACCATCGATCACGCGGCGGTAGACGGGGCTCCGGCGGCGGAATTTCTCAAGACCCTGAGCGCGGCCATCAGGGATATTGATATCTGGATCGCGAAATAAGGAGCCTTTATGTATGATGTGATTGTAATAGGCGGGGGGCCGGGGGGTTACCTGGCCGCCGAGCGCCTGGGCCACCGGGGCAAGAGCGTCCTCCTGGTGGAGAAGGGGTTTCTGGGCGGAACCTGCCTCAACGTGGGCTGCATTCCCACCAAGACCCTGCTCAACTCGGCCAAGCACTACCTCCACGCCCGGGAGGGCGCCCAGTTCGGCGTTCACGCGGCGGAAGTGACCTTCAACGTGGGCGAGATGATGGCCTGGAAGGAAAAGGTGGTGGAGACCCTGCGGGCCGGCCTGGCCTCCCAGATGAAACGCTGCAAGGTGGAGCTGGTAAACGGCGTGGGGGTACTGGAACTGAAAGGCCCCTTTAGGGGCGTCAGGGTTGAGGGAACCCTCTACGAGGCCAGGGCCGTTCTTGTGGCCACGGGCTCCGTACCGGTCATGCCGCCCATACCCGGCGCGAAAGACAACCCCCATGTACTGGATTCCACCGGCCTCCTTTCGGTAAAGGAAGTTCCGGCGAAACTCTGCGTCATCGGCGGCGGCGTTATCGGCATCGAATTTGCCAGCCTCTTCGGGACCCTGGGAAGCCGGGTTGAGGTGGTGGAAATGCTGGATGAAATCATCCCCCCCATGGATAAGGATCAGGCCCCCCTTCTGCGGCGCTCCCTGAAAAACACGGGTTTCCACCTGGGCTGCCAGGTTACCCGGGTTGACGGTTCCATCGAAGGAGCCGTGGTGTCAGTCACCACCAAAGGGGGCAAAGAGGAATCGGTGGAGGCGGATCTGGTTCTTATGGCGGTGGGCCGGCGGGCGGAGACTTCGTCCTGGGGCGCGAAAGAGGCGGGCATCGACGTAACGGGCAAAGGCGTCAGCGTGGACGACAGGATGCGGACCAACCTACCCGGCGTATGGGCCGCTGGAGACGTGAACGGCAGGAGTATGCTGGCCCATTCGGCCTACCGCATGGCGGAGGTGGCGGTAAACGACATCTGCGCCTTTCTTGAAGGGGGAAGCAGCGCCGACACCATGCGGTACAACGCCATCCCCTGGGCGGTCTACAGCATACCCGAAGCCGCCGGCGTGGGCCTTACCGAACAGGAGGCCGCGGCGAAGGGCATCGCCGTCAGGAAAGCCGTTGCGCCCATGCTGGTGTCCGGCCGCTTCATCGCCGAAAACGGCCTCAGATCGCCGGGCAACGTAAAGGTAATCGTCGAGGAGGCAGGCGGCGATAGGGCCGGAGGCAGGATATTGGGCGTCCATATACTGGGCCCCTACGCCTCGGAAATGATATGGGGAGCGGCGGCTCTCATCGAAAACGAAATGCGGGTAAGGGACGTGAAGGAAATGGTCTTTCCCCACCCTTCGGTCTGTGAAGTTATCCGCGAAGCAGTCTGGAATATACAATAAAGGAGTGCGTGTATGCCTAAATCAATTTTTGTGGATCCCGCTGAGGCGAGGAAGCCCCAGACCCTCAAGATCAGGGACATCCCGGTTAACCAGTACAAAAGCGACTTCGGGAAGGAACTGGAGACCTACGGCAGGGAAGGGCTTACCCGGATTCTCTACGACATGATGGTCATCAGGGAATTTGAAAACATGATGAACGCCTTCAAGATCCAGGGGGCCTGGAACGGCATTGAGTACAACCACAAGGGGCCGGCCCACCTGTCCATGGGGCAGGAGGCGGCCGCGGTAGGCCAGTGCGTCAACCTGGGTATCGACGATCTTATCTTCGGTTCCCACCGCAGCCACGGGGAGATCCTGGCCAAGTGCCTTTCGGCGGTGGAGAAGCTGGACGAGAAAAGCCTGGAAACCATCATGAGGGAATTCCTTGACGGCGACACCCTGCGTATGGCGGAGAAGGTTCCCCACGGTTCCGTTAAGGATCTGGCTGAAAACTTCGTGCTTTACGGCGCTTTGGGTGAGATCTTCGCCAGGAAAGCCGGGTTCAACCGGGGCCTGGGCGGCAGTATGCACGCCTACTTCCTCCCCTTCGGCTCCATGCCCAACAACGCCATCGTGGGCGGGTCGGCGGACATAGCCACCGGCGCGGCCCTCTACAAGCGGATCAATTCCAAACCCGGCATCGTCATCTCCAACGTGGGAGACGCCGCCCTGGGCTGCGGCCCGGTGTGGGAAGCCATCTGCCTGGGCTCCATGGATCAGTTCAAGACCCTCTGGCCCAAGGAGGGTCCCCACGGCGCGCCTCCCATCCTCTACAACTTCTTTAACAACTTCTACGGCATGGGCGGCCAGACCTCCGGCGAAACCATGGGCTACCGGATTCTCGCCAGGGTAGGCGCCGGGGTCAACCCGGACAACCTCCACGCGGAACGGGTGGACGGTTACAAGCCCCTGGCGGTGGCCGACGCCGTGGCCCGCAAAAAGGAGATACTCCTGGCGGGGGAAGGCCCGGTACTGATGGATACCATCACCTACCGGATCTCCGGCCACTCGCCGTCCGACGCCTCAAGTTACCGCACGAAAGAGGAGATCGAGGCCTGGCAGAAAACCGACGCCATTGTGGAATACTCCCAATACCTGGTGAAGAACGGCGTTACCGGCGAATCCGAAATTGAAAACATGCGGGCTTCGATCAACAAAAAGTTGACCGGAGTGGTAAAACTTGCCGCCAGCGACACCGAAAGCCCCCGCGCCCCGGCGGCCTTCATCGAATCGGTGATGTTCTCCAACAAAAAACTTGAAAAAATGGAGGAGGGCAAACCGGCCCTTCTTGAGGCCGGCGAAAACAACCCCCGGGTCAAGGCTCTGAAGGAGAAGGCCCGCTACGCCTTTGACGCCCAGGGCAAGCCGCTAAGCAAAAACAGGACCTTCCAGTACCGGGACGCCCTCTTTGAGGCCATGCTGCACCGTTTCACCATCGATCCCACCATGGCGGCCTGGGGGGAGGAGAACCGCGACTGGGGCGGCGCTTTCGCGGTCTACCGGGGCCTTACCGAGGCCCTGCCCTATCACCGGCTTTTCAACAGCCCCATTTCCGAGGGGGCCATTGTGGGTTCCGGGGTGGGCTACGCTATATGCGGCGGCCGGGCGGTGGTGGAACTTATGTACTGCGACTTCATGGGCCGGGCGGGGGACGAGATCTTCAACCAGGCTTCCAAGTGGCAGGCCATGTCGGCGGGGCTCCTCAAGATGCCCCTCACCGTCCGGGTGTCGGTGGG
>JAISWN010000064.1 GCA_031271075.1 Treponema sp. | reverse complement strand
CGCGGCTCGGATTTTCTTAGCGACGACCTGTATAACACGATGCGGAGGAGCGGTTTCAAGACAATAGCCGCCACGCAAACCGAGGGCCTGCTTGCTCTGTAGCTGCTCGTCAACCTTCTTTGCGACTATCACCAAAAAAGTATACTTTATGGGCTTTTATCACTGCCCAGTTCCTGCTTTTCCGTCTTCGGTTCCGGTTTGGGCAGCCAGCCGACAGGGGCGGTAATGATTTTGCCGTTATAGGTAAGTTGCTCCGACAGGAGGGACTTTTTCAAGTCTCTGTCCTGTATCTTCTTGAAGAAATCGGCGTGTTGTTTGAGGTTCATGGCGGACTGGTTCTGGGGGACGATGATACCGATCTTCTTGCCGGGGCAGATCTCCCTGAGCTTGGTGGTAACCGGGGCCAGATCGCTATCCCCGGAAAGAATAAGAGCAGTGTCGAATTTGTCCGCTACCGCATCGGCAGGAGGGTAATGGCTTTGCCATTGACAGAGGGGGCATTTGCGATCCCGGAGCTTGAATTTCCCTGGAACGCCCTGTACTCCCACGGTTCGGAGGGCGTGAATATAGCGCAGGCGCTTCTTGGCCCGCTCGGGTATCCAGGTAGTCGCAGTTTTAGAAGACCGAAGGCCCAGGCGCCTTCCCCTATTATCAGATGTACGCTTTATCTACGGCTCTCTATATTAAATTTTCTATTTTTATACAGTAAAAAAATATGTTCTATCATCATCTAAGGTATTCGTAGTTTTTCTCATCCCTGTTTCTTGTCCGGTGGATTTGGGGAACAGGCGCGGTACTCACCGGGCCTGCCTCGAATTCCGTTTCCTAAGGCTCTGTTCCAGCCGTTTCAGGGTGTCCTTAAACTGCTGGTCGTCTATTCTTTCATAAACGTCAGTTTTAGGGGCCCTTTCTGGGGATTTATCCGATTCCTCCTGCCCGGCAAAAACCGGCTCCGCCGCGCCGGAAACATCCGCCGGACAAGCCTCCGCTTCCCGGGCGGAAAAATTCCGGCTCAACATAAAGGATATACCCCTGATGTCAAGTTCCGGAAAGAGGCGCCGGATGTTTTTAAGAAGCCGCTGTTCCCCGGTCTGGAGGATCTGCACCCAGCCCGGATGATCCGCCTCTATCAGAATAATCCCCCGCTCAAATTCCTTCAGCCTGGAGTAACCGGCAACGGCAGCGATACCGGACTTTTCGGTTATCCGGGCCCAGGAAGAAAAAAGATCCGAGTAGTTTTTTGCCTTTTTCAGCAGTTTTTCGTCAAAAAAAACGGAAAGTAATTCCCCCGCCCGTTTCATATTCCCTCCGACAAGCAGCCATCCGCCACCCGGTACACCAGGGTATCTTCCCCCCGGTAATGCTCATAGGGTTCCTCCGGGAGGAAGGTAAAAAAAGCCTGGTCGTAACCGGGCATAACCGAAAGAAATTTCCGCCTTTTTTCGCCGTCCATTTCCAGAAGCACGTCATCCAAAAGGAGCACCGGGTTTTTCCCCGTCGCCCCGGAGTAACGCCCGGCCTGAGCTACCCGGAGGAGCAAAGCAAGAAGCCGCCGCTGCCCGGTAGATGCCTTCCCGGCGAATTCCGCGTTTCCCCTGCTGAAAATATACCGGTCCCGGTGGGGCCCGGAAAGGCTTAAACCGGCGGCTATGTCCGCTTCCCTCCGTTCCGCGAGAGATGCGCTTATCCCCTCAAGGCTGTCCGCCTTCCAGGACGGGGCGTAGCGTACCGTAATCCCGTCGATGCCGGAAACTTCCCCGTAAAGGGATCCGAAGAGGCCGGAGAAAAGCCCGGCCGCGTCTTCCCTTTTCTCCATGAGCTTCAAACCGTAGAGGGCAATTTGGGGATCCAAAGCGTCCAAAAGGGCGGCCCCCCCTGGGGGGAAGGGTTTTTCCCTAAGAAGGAGATTCCGGGTTTTTAAAACCTTGCGGTACCGGCGGAGATCGTCCAGATACACCGGGTCGTAGAGGGAAAGGCTCTGATCAAAAAACCAGCGCCGCTGCTCCGGGCTGCCGGAGACAAACTCCATGTCCTCATGGCAGAAAACAATGCAGGGAATAACCGACAGCAGATCTTTCCGGTCCTCCAGCCCTTTCCCGTCAATTTGGATTGTCTTTTTCCCCCCCTGATATTTTATCAGGATCTCCCTTTTAAGCGAACCGGCCTTTGAGGATGTTCCCGCCTGTACCGCGTAACTTTTTTTTCCCGTACAAATCAGTTCCCCGTCCCTGGCCCCCCGGAAAGAGGAAGCGTAGGAGGAGAAGTACAGGGCCTCAAGAAAGTTGGTTTTTCCCTGACCGTTTTCACCTACCAGGAAAATATCCTTCCCGCCGGTAAACACCTCCTGATCCCCAAGGTTCCGGAAGGATGCGGTCCTGATATACTCAAAAATCACGACAGAAAGGCGGCCGGTTGCCGGTTTAATCAAGCTGCATGGGCATGACTATGTTAAAAAAATCCTTCTCCGGTATGGGCTGGATGGTTATCGCCTTGGTAGGTTCGGTAAACCGGATGTTTATATCTTCACTGTCTATGTATTTGAAAGGCTCCTCAATGTAACGGTAGTTCAGGGCAATGGAGATTTCCGGCCCCTCGTACATACAGGGTATCTCTTCACGGGCGGTTCCTATATCGCTTTCCTCGGAATATACCGACATAAGCCCCGGCGCCAGGCCCATATATACCCGGTGGGACTTCTGTTCCACCAGGAGGGATACCCGCCGCAGGGCGTTAAGCATGTCCATCCGGTTTACCGAGATGGAATTACTCTGGCTTTCGGGAATTACCCGTCGGTAGTTGGGAAACTGCCCATCCAGCAGTACCGAAGAGAGCCGGTAGGAACCAAAACTGATAAAGATAATTTTATCCGTTACGGAAAGCGAGATAAGGCCCTCATCCCCGGAGCGTTTTGTAATGATGTTGAGTACCTTTGGGGGGATGATTACCCCGGCAAAGTCCTTTATCCCCTCTCCGGCGCTTTTATTGATATAGGCAAGGCGCCGCCCGTCGGTGGCAACCATGACAAGGCCTTCCTCCGCCTTTTCAAAGTACACTCCGTTCATAAAGTACCGGGTTTCGTCGTCAGAAACCGCGAAAACGGTCTGGTTTATCATATCCTTGAATTCTTTGATGGGCATTTCAAAGAAATCCGTTCCGGACACGGGAAATTCGGGAAATTTGTCGGAAGCGATGCTTTTAAGCTGCCAGCGGGCCTTCTTAACCGTCGATTTTATGGTCATTTTGGCGTCCTGCTGCTCAAATTCCAGCTCCCCGTCGGGGCTTGCGTTGAGAATACCGAAAAATTTGTCCCCAAAGACGGTGGTTGCCCCCGAATCCTGCACGTTTACCGGAACTTTCGTCGCAAAATTGACCTTGGTATCGGTGGCCTTTATGATAAGACTGTCGTTTTCCGCTTCGATATAGATATTGGACAGGATGGATATGGCGTTTTTTGTCGAGATAATCTCCTGGGCGATTGAGATTTCTTTAAACAGCACGCTCTTTTCACAGCTAAATTTCATAGGTTCGTAACTCCTCTTAATATTGTATTTTAATATATATCAGTAATCGTAGTAATAGGGGCTTCTAGGATGTGGAAAACCCCCCTAATTCCTTATCGGGTAATGAATTAGGGAATTCACAAAACCGGGAAAATCAGGCGGAATTTTCCACATATTAACCCTGAAAGGACTTTTATACCGTTTTTACCCCGGAAATATACAGGTTTTCAGGTTCTGGTTCCGGCCTCCTTTACCAGCCGTTTCAGGCTCTCGATGGTGGGTTCCAGGGTCGGATCGGCCCGCATCCGCTCCTCTATCTGTTTGTAACTGTACATTACCGTGGTGTGATCCCGTCCGCCGAAGGCCTGGCCTATTTCGGTGGTGGAATATTCGGTAAGTTCCCGGGCTATGTACATGGAAAGCTGCCGGGGAAGCACGATATTCTGGGCCCTTTTTTTACCCTTCAGGTCGTTTGGGGAAAGGGAAAAATACTCCGCCACTACCCGCTGGATAAGCTCTACGGACATATTGGCCTGCCGGGGGGAGGCAAAGAAATCCCTGAGTATCTGCTGGGCGTTTCCCAGGCTTATCGGGTTACCCACCAGCTTAGCGTAGGCTATAAGTTTGGTCAGGGCCGCTTCCAAATCCCGGATATTGGTGGAAACTTTTTCGCCTATCAGGGCGATAACCTCGTTGGAAATGGCGATACGGCTGTCTTCCACCTTCTTTTTGAGGATGGCGCAGCGGGTTTCGTAGTTCGGCCGCTGCAGATCCACGTTTAAACCCCGTTCAAACCGGCTGCGGAGCCGTTCCGTCAGGTTTTTTAGTTCCGAAACTGGCCTGTCGCAGGTAAAGACTATCTGTTTTTTCGCGTTATACAGGGCTTCGTAGGTGTAAAAGAGCTCAGCCTGGGTTTCCGATTTGTTCTCCAGAAAATGTATATCGTCAATGAGGAGTATATCCACATACCGGTACTTGTTTTTGAAAGCCGACTTGGAGCTTTGATCTTCATGGATGGACTGGATGAATTCGTTGGTAAAACTTTCCGCGGTTGTATATATTATCTTGGCCGATGAGTGTTCGTGTATATAGTTGCCGATAGCCTGCATCAGGTGGGTCTTGCCCAGGCCGACGCCGCCGTAAATCAGCAGGGGGTTATAGGCGGTTCCGGGATTTTTCCCGATGGCCATGGCGGCGTTGGCGGCGAAGCTGTTATTATCCCCTATGACGTACCTTTCAAAAGTGTAGTCTTCCACCAACTGGGGGTGCCGGTTTTTCTTTACCCGGACGGGGCTCTGGGTATCCTCCTTCCCCTCCGGAACATCAGTATTTTTCTTTTCCTGGCCGGATACGGCCTCTTTCCCTTCAGATTCAACCGGGCCGGAACGGTTTTCCCTTTTCTTTTGGGGTTTCACCTCGAATTCGATGGTTAAGTCATGGCCGATCAGCTCTTTCAGCAAGGTCTCAAGCTGGTTCTGGTAGCGTACTTTAATCTGATCCCGGTAAAATGAGGAAGGAACCGCGATAAGCAGGGCATTGGATTCCGTCTTCAGGTACTCCAGATTGCCGAACCAAACGGAAAAGTCCTGTTCCCCTACTTCCAGCCGGATACGGCTTAACGCCTCTTTCCAGAATACCTCATATCCCGATTCAGCCATACCCGCCACCCAGTATATTAAAAAATATTAACATGTTATCCACAAACCTTTTTAACAATTTTAACGAAAAATCCGCCAAAGGTTGCCCCGAAAGCCGGTTTTTATCTTAAAACCCGAATAGCAAAAAAAGCTAATTCCTTATATTATAAGGAATTAGGTAAAACAAAGACGCGATTTGGGATAACCGGAAACAAGGCCGGAAGACCTTTTCCCAACTATCCATAATCACCCAATTTATACACAACTTATACACAAGCCGGCCTTTCCCAGCCGGGCCAAAGAACAACGGATACAATTCTACGTTACCTTTACTTTTTTGTGCAAGCCAAATATTATGAAGCTATGAGCGCATCTTATTCGGCTGAAAATATAAAGGTTCTTAAGGGCCTTGAGGCGGTAAGGACCCGTCCCGGTATGTACATCGGAACCACCGGGATAGACGGCTTGCATCACCTGGTGTATGAAGTTGTAGACAATTCGGTAGACGAAGCCATGCAGGGCTTCTGTGATGATATTCTGGTAGTCCTGGAGGGAAACGACATTGTCCGGGTGGAGGACAACGGCCGGGGTATCCCGGTGGACATCCACCCCGGCGAGGGGGTCAGCGCCCTGGAACTGGTTATGACCCAGCTCCATGCGGGGGGTAAATTCGACAAGGATTCCTACAAGGTCTCCGGGGGCCTCCATGGCGTAGGGGTATCGGTGGTTAACGCCCTTTCCGAATGGTGCGAAGTCTATGTCCACCGGGACGGCAGGATATACACCCAGCGTTACCGGATCGGTATCCCCGAGGGCCGCACCGCCGTGGTTCCTCCCGAGGGACTCCCCTACAACGCCGCGGCCAGGGAAAAGGGCACGGTAGTCCGCTTTAAGGCCGATTCCGGTATATTCGAGACCACCACCTATAACTTCGATGTCCTTTCCAACCGGCTGCGGGAACTGGCCTTTCTCAACAAGGGCCTTAAGATAAGCATCCGGGATAACCGGCTTACCAACCCCAAAACCCACGAATTCCGCTTTGAGGGGGGGGTAAAGAGCTTTGTCAGCTACCTGAACGAGAACAAGAGCGTGCTGTACAAGGAACCCGTCTTTATCGAGGGGGAGCGGGACGGCGTCGCGGTGGAGTGCGCCATCCAGTACAATGACGGCTTCAACGAGATAATGTACTCCTTTGTGAACGACATCAACACCCGGGAGGGGGGAACCCACCTGATTGGCTTTAAGTCCGCCCTTACCCGTACCCTGAACGAGTACCTTAAGAAGTCCAAGCAGGCCAAGAAGATGGACGAGAGCCTTTCCGGCGACGACGTGCGGGAGGGCCTTACCGCGGTGCTATCCGTCAAGGTGCCGGAACCCCAGTTTGAGGGCCAAACCAAGGCCAAGCTGGGCAACTCCGAGGTAAAGGGCATTGTGGAGACCCTGACCAACGAGCAGTTGGAACTGTACCTGGACCAGCGGCCCGATGTGATAAACAACATCCTGGAAAAGTCCGTCCTTGCCGCCAAGGCCCGGATCGCCGCCCGGCAGGCCCGGGATGCCACCCGCCGTAAGAACGCCAT
>JAISWN010000004.1 GCA_031271075.1 Treponema sp. | reverse complement strand
TAGGCGGGAACCATGGCGAATCTACGGGACGTCCGCCTGCGGATGCGGGCCATCAGACAGACCCTCCAGGTAACCAAGGCGATGAACCTTATCTCCACGGCGAAACTGCGGAAGGGCCGCCGGGTGCTGGAGGACACGGAGCCCTATTTTACCCGGATACAGAAGTCCATGTTCGACATCCTCTCCAGCGCGGGACAGGTGCGGAGCCAGTTCTTCAAGCCCCGCCGCCCTCCGGGGGAGGATTACCGCACGGCAATCATGGCGATTACCAGCGACAAGGGTCTTGCCGGCGGCTACAACGCCAATATATTCCGCCAGGTTATGGATCTGGCCGGCCGGGTCAGCAAGCCCCTGCTTATCCTTACCGGCGCTATCGGCCAGCGGTACTTTATCAATTCCCCCTACCTTATCCTGGAAAACTTTTCCTTCCGTTCCCAGATGCCCACGGTGGAGGACGCCAAGGAAATCGCGGACTACCTGATATCCCAGTTTGAGTGGGGCATGTTCGGCGAGGTGTATGTGGTCTACACCCACATGTACAGTTCCATAAAGCTGCTCCCCACGGAGCGGCAGATCCTCCCCCTGGATCTGGGCCGGATACAGGAGGACCTTTCCAGGGCCGAGGGACAGGAGCGGGCGGAGCTTCAGTTTGAATTCCTCCCCTCCCCGGAGGAGGTGTTCAACGCCCTGGTACCCCTCTACATCAAGGGCATCGTGTACGGCTCCCTGGTGGAATCCTACGTAAGCGAGCAAAGCGCCCGTATGGCCGCCATGGACGAGGCTTCCAAAAGCGCGGAGGACATGCTGGCCGGCCTCCGGATAAGCTACAACCGGGTACGCCAGGCGGGGATAACCAATGAAATGTCGGAGATTGTTTCCGGGTCCGCGGCTCTGGGGGGATAAGCCCCGCTTGAGCCTCGATTGAACCCCGATTGAACCCCGATTGAATTGACAGGATTGAATTGACAGGAAAGCCGTTTTCAAAATCCGGCGGGTTTTGAAAACCTTCAGGATACATCGCGGCCCCGGGCCGTATTTTAGGAGCGCCAATGGGCAGTATAGGTCATGTTACGCAGATAGTCGGGCCGGTGGTGGATGTCCGTTTCCGGGAGAACATCCCGGCTATTCTCAACGCCCTGGAGATAAAGTTACCCGGTGATGATGAACGGCGGGTGGTGGTGGAGGTACTCCAGCATATCGGGGACAACCGGGTACGCTGCGTCGCCATGGAAGCCACCGAGGGCCTTTCCCGGGGCCTTGAGGTTGAGGATACGGGTTATCCCATACGGGTTCCCGTGGGGGAAGAGGTACTGGGCCGCATGTTCAGCGTTACCGGCAGGATCATCGACGACAAGGGGGCCTTTAGCTGCGCCGGCTACGCTTCCATCCACCGGCCGGCCCCCAGTTTCGAGGAACAGCGCCCCGCCACGGAAGTGCTGGAAACGGGGATCAAGGTTATCGACCTGATAGCCCCCTATGCCAAGGGGGGAAAGATCGGCCTCTTTGGCGGCGCCGGGGTGGGAAAAACCGTGATCATCATGGAGCTGATCCACAATATCGCCACCCGGCATTCAGGCTATTCAATCTTCTCCGGCGTGGGGGAGCGTTCCCGGGAAGGGGCGGATCTGTGGCGGGAAATGAACGAGAGCGCGGTCATCGAAAAAACCGCCCTGGTCTTCGGGCAGATGAACGAGCCCCCCGGCGCCCGCATGAGGGTAGCCCTGACGGGCCTTACCATGGCGGAGCATTTCCGGGATCAGGGGGGCCAGGACGTGCTCCTCTTCATCGACAACATATTCCGGTTTATCCAGGCCGGGGCCGAGGTTTCCGCCCTTTTAGGGCGCATACCCAGCGCCGTGGGCTACCAGCCTACCCTGGCCAATGAAATGGGCGCCCTCCAGGAGCGGATAGCCAGCACATCCAAAGGCTCGATAACCAGCGTCCAGGCCGTGTATATCCCCGCGGACGACATTACCGACCCGGCGCCGGCGACTACTTTCGCCCACCTGGACGCGACCACCGTGCTTTCCCGCAAGATCGTCGAGTTGGGAATCTACCCCTCGGTAGATCCCCTGGCTTCCAACTCCCGCATCCTGGACCCGGCGCTGGTGGGGGAGGAACATTACCGTACCGCCATCCAGGTACAGCAGACCCTGCAGCGCTACAAGGAACTCCAGGACATCATCGCCATCCTGGGGATGGACGAGCTTTCCGCGGAGGACAAGCTTACGGTAAGCCGGGCCCGGAAGGTACAGCGTTTCTTCAGCCAGCCCTTCCATGTGGCGGAACACTTTAACGGCATGCCCGGCGTCTACGTACCGGTCAGGGAAACCGTCCGGGGCTTCAGGATGATCCTGGACGGCGAATGTGACGGCATCAACGAGCAGGCTTTCTTCATGTCCGGCTCCATTGACGATGTTCTTGCCAAGGCAAAGGGGTAAAGGTGGCGAATCTCTTTCCCTTCGAGGTACACACCCCCTACCGCCGTTTCTTTGCCGATCAGATCGAGGCCCTGATCATCACCCTTACGGACGGGGAGATTGGGGTATACGCGAACCATTCGGCTTTTACCGCCCCGGTGGTAACCTGCATCATGCGGATCAAGGACAGGAAGGGGCAGTGGCGTAGCGCCTTTACCACCGAAGGGATCCTGGAAGTGAAAGAACACAAAACCGTCCTTATGGCGGACGCCGCCGAGTGGCCGGAGGAAATCGACCGCCGGCGGGCGGAGGCGGCGGAAAAAGAAGCCCGGGAGTTCCTTGCCGGGGGCCTGCTGAAATTCGAGGCGGCCAGCGCCGCCGCTTCCCTCAGGCGGGCCGAGTACCGGCTTAAAGCCTGGGAACTGGGGGAGAACAAGGGGAACCCCTAAGGCCGGCCCAAAGCAGGGTGACCCCCATTTTACCCGGTTATAACCGAGTAAGCCATTGAAAATTAGGTAGAATTTAGGTATAATCCGAGTATATTGCCTTGTTCCATTGGCGGGGAGCAGGCGCGGCAAACCCGGAGGTATCCATGTTCACGAGGCCGGCCTATACAGAGCGGCTCAGGGGCTTCATCGACAAACCGCTTATCAAGGTCATTACCGGGATACGCCGCTGCGGGAAATCGACCCTGCTCCTGCTGTTCCAGGAAGCGGTGCTGGAACACACCGACAAAAACCACACAATCTTTATGAATTTTGAGGATGCCGCGTTTGATTCTATCCTTGACTATCGTAACCTGAACGACTACCTTGCGGCAAAAATGACCGGTGACGGGCGTTACTATATCTTTCTGGATGAAATTCAGATCGTGGAACAGTGGGAGAAAAGCGTCAACTCCCTGCGGCTGAAAAACACCGATATTTATATCACCGGCTCAAATTCCCGCCTCCTTTCCTCCGAACTTGCCACCCTTCTTGCGGGCCGCTATGTCGCCTTTCACCTGCATACCCTTTCCTTTGCCGAATTTATTGACTTTAGAAGGCAATCCGGTCTTAGCCTTACGGGCGCCGCAAAGGCCGGCGGAATCGCGGATGCCGGCGGAGAACTGGACACCTTTATTGAAACCGGCGGTTTTCCCGTTCTGAGCGCCAACTCCTTTAGCCCGCAGGAAGCGCGGCAAATAGTCATGGATATTAATTCCTCCGCCGTGCTGCGCGATGTGGTACAGCGCAACGGGGTTCGGAATACCCAGCTTCTGGAAAAGATCATTGCCTTTCTGTACGACAACACCGGCAATCCCCTGTCCATAAAAAGAATCTCTGATTATCTAAAAACACAGAAAAGAAACGCCGACTTTGAAACCGTTTATAACTACATAAGCTACCTTGAAAGCGCCTTTATCATCTACCGGGCGCCCCGCTACGACATAAAGGGTAAGCGGCTGCTGGAAACGACCGAAAAGTACTACCTGGCGGATCATTCGCTGCAATACGCTGTCCGCGGTATCCGGCAGGAAAACATCGGCGGGATCCTCGAAAACATCGTGTTCATGGAACTGATCCGCCGGTCTTACCGGGTCTACGTGGGCAAACTGGATACCAGGGAAATAGACTTTGTGGCGGAAAAAATAAACGGCCCGGGCAGATTGTACGTCCAGGTTACCGTAAGTTACGCAAACCCGGAAACCAGGGAACGGGAATTTTCCCCCCTCCGGGCCATTAAGGATCACTGGCCGAAAATGGTAGTAAGCCTGGACAAGTGGCAAAGCGAGGAGCAGGGGGTAACCGGAATACACCTGAAAGATTTTCTGCTTAAACCGGAATCAACAAGCTCGCCCTGAAGTCGAACCTGCGGTTCGGCGGGGTATTAAGCGGACTTGCACAGCAAGTCCGACCCCTCGGCACGAATAAGATCCCCGCGGCCCTTACAGCCGCACAATCCTGGCTTCGGTAAGCGCCTCCGCCCCCGTTTCGGTAAGGAGCACGTCGTTCTCCAGCCGGCAGCCCCCAAGGGAGGGATCGTAAAGCCCCGGCTCCAGGGTAAAGATCATGCCGGGCTTTAGGATCCACCCGTTGTCCTCCCGGTCGCGGATGGCCGGGCTCTCGTGTTCCTGAAGGCCAATCCCGTGGCCCAGGCCGTGGGGCATGGCTTTTTTCGATTTGCCGAATAAAATATCCACCATCCGGGCGATTTCTCTGGCCGGCCTGCCGTCTTCCACCAGGGAAAGGGCCAGCTTGTAGGCCTTTTCCGTCAGGGCAAGGAGTTTTTCCTGGGCAGGGCTGGGGTCCCGGACAAAGGTAAGGGTTACGTCGGTGGTGTAGCCTGAGTATTTAAGGCCGAAATCCAGGATGGAAAGCCCCCGCCCCGCAAAGGGCGCGGCGGTGTAAGGGGGAAAGGCGTGGATACCGTAGCTCCGATCCGGCCCGGCCGCCAGGGTGGTAAACCCTGTCCCCTCGCAGCCCTGCCCGCGGGCCTCGGCCTCAATAAAAAGGGCCGCGTCCGCCTCGGTCTTCAGTTTGCCGGAACGGATATTCTCTTCCAAAAGGCTTATAAGCTCGTTGGTTATCCCCGCAACCGTCCGGTAGATGCGGATCTCTTCCTCATCTTTCACGGCCCGCAGTTTTTCCGCTTCCCCGTGGATGCCCGAGTTCCGGCAGATAATGTCAAAGTCCGAGAGCCCCCCCACGTATTCCAGGAAGAGGAGATAGGGGGTAACCGGAGGGATCTCGATCTTCGAGCCTCTTGGAATCTTGAGCCGCTTCGCCACCCCCTGAAGGGCGGTAAGGGGCCGGCGATCAAATACGCCGTAAGGAACAATCGAATCCGCCTGGCCGTAGAGCACGGCCAGATTCACGTCCCAGGGGACCAGGATGGTTTTTCTGTCCACCGTCAGAAAGAGCAGCGCGTCCCCCGGATGTCCGGAAAGCCAGCGTACCGTGGGGTCCCGCCTCCCTTCCGCATCCTCGAAAAAGGCCAGGGCGATTCCCTCCCGGGCCATCAAATCGTACATGTCCCCCCGCCGTTTCTGATAATCGATCATGGTTACTCCACCCTTGCCGATTTTTCTTAATAGGTAACGATGATGGCGTGGAATACCAGGGGGGTATTTCCGGTATTTTTAATGCTGTGGGAGGCCCCATTGCCGGTAATGACCGAATCCCCGGCCTTTACCGGCCGCGGGACGCCGTTGTCATCCACTTCCCCGGTTCCGGAAAGGATGATGTAATACTCGGTTTCCCGGTCGTGCCGGTGGTAACCGATGGAAGCCCCCGGAGGCAGGGTCAGTTCCGCCAGCATCCGGATATTTTTTTCTTTCTCACAGTCAACAAGGTGGGTAAAATATACGCTTCCCTCGCCGTCCCTCATTTTTTCTTTTACCTCGGTTTTCATCTCTCCCCGTTGTACCACCATACTTACCACCCTCCAAAATTTAGGTTAGGGTATGATACCATGGTTACGACTGGGCATATAGGGGGAGGTTATGGAGGGGTTTCTTACCCGGATCTTTCTTAACAATACGGTAAAACAGTGGCTTGTAAGCGCCGCCTTTATCCTGGGGGGCTTCGCGGCGGGAAAGATCTGTTCCCTGGTCATGCACGCCATCCTCAGACATCTGTGCCGGAAGACTAAAACGGATCTGGACGATGTCCTGATATCGGTTCTGGGGCGCCCCTTAGGGATAACCGTGTTTCTCGTGGGAATAGGCGTCGGCATTCAGGGGCTCAGCGTGCACGAGACGGTAGACCTGTGGATTGGCCGGGCGCTGGAATCCCTCTTTATCGGCGTCATCGCCTGGGCCGTATCCCGGATTTTAAAGACCATGATCTCCCGGCGAACCCCTTCAAGTTCCCCGTGGGGGACGGAAACCGATGTCCGGCCCCTGCTCCGGAAGTTCTGTAACACGGTCATCTGGCTTATCGCCGGAACCCTGATCCTCCGCAGCCTGGGTTACAATGTCAGCGCCCTTATGGCGGGACTCGGGCTGGGGGGCGCGGCTCTCGCCCTGGCCTCCAAAGACACCCTGTCCAACTTTTTCGGCTCCATCACGGTCTTTGTGGACCGGCCTTTCCGGCTTAACGACCGGATCAAGATCGGTGCTTACGACGGGATCATCACCGAAATGGGGATACGGACTTCCAAACTCAGGACTCAGGAGAACCGCACGGTTTTTATCCCCAACAGCCTCTTCGCCTCCAGCCCCATCGAGAATATCAGCGCCGCTCCGAACATCAAGGTAACCCAGACCTTTAACCTGAAGGCCGAAAACGGCCCGGACAAGATCGAGAAGGCCATCGGCATCCTGAAAGATATTTGCTCCACCCTGCCGGGACTTGACGGGATCCCCCAGGCGGAGCTTGTGTCCCTGGGCGGGGCGAACTGCCAGGCCTCCCTTATTTTCTACGTGTCCCGGCAGGCGGATTACAGCGAAACCCTCAGCCGGGTAAACCTGACGATCCTCCGTCGTTTCGCGGAGGCGGAGATAAGTCTTGGCTAAAAAGGGGAAAGAGCCGGATTCACTCATCCGTTTCCTTGCCATCGTCCTTATCGTCCTGGTTCTTGCTATCCTGGGAGGTACCTTCTACGCCATAATCCGGGGCCCGGTGGAGAGGGCGGCCGGCGGGCAGGGGGTTCCGGCGGGCGCCGGAGGGACCGGCCCGGAAGGGAACGGGGCGGAAAGAACGGGCGGCGGGGCCGGCAACCCCCCCGGAGCCATCGCCGTTTTTACCGGCATCGGCAGGTTGCGGATCCCCGTAAGGGGAGGTTCCCGGATGACGGTGGTTCTCTCGGTGGTCTTCCCCTACCCGGCGGAAGACCGCCCCTTTACCGAGGAGCTTGCCGGAAAAGTTCCCCTGCTCCGGCGGATCGTCCAGGACTATTTCGGCTCCCTGGCCCCGGAAGATCTGGCGCCCCTCAACGAGGATAAGGCCAAGGCGGAGCTTCTGCGGCGTTTTAACGGCGAACTCCGGCTGGGAAACATCGAGGTTTTGTTCTTTAACGACTTTATGATCCTTGAGTAGCGCCGGGTTGATCGCCTTTTCAACCGCTGCGGTC
>JAISWN010000363.1 GCA_031271075.1 Treponema sp. | reverse complement strand
TTCTACAAGGTACTCAGCTACGCCTACCTGTACGCGGCGCTTAACAAGACCGATACGAGGGAAATGACCGTCAGTGTCATAGGGACCCGGCATCCCCGGGAGTTGTTCGCGTATTTTGGAGAGGAGCAGAACGTCAGTGTAACGGAGACATCGGCGGGGGTTTATGTTGTGGGTGGGTATCCGGTTGGAGTACAGGTGATAGAGAGCAAGCGACTGCCGTTTGAGGAGAACCTGTGGCTGAGGGGCTGAGCAACGCGACTTGAACGTGGCGGCGGCGGGGCTTATACTGGAAGAGAGCCGGAGGGGGAGCGTGCGGTGGAACTTGGGGCGTATCTGCACGCGATAATAAGAGCGAATGTGAAGACGATACGGGAGGTAATAGAGATGGGGGATGGGGAATTAACGCTGGAAGACGTGCTGGAAGAAGCGGGTCTTACCGCCAAGTGGGAGAAACGCGGCGAGGCCATAGGTAAAAAAACCGGTTGGGAAAAGGCCATAGGGCTGTTGAAACGGGGTTACACGGTGGATCAGCTTGAACGGATGAGCCCCGGCGGTCCTCCGAATCCCGCTTCGTAAAGTTAGTAGTGAGAACTTGAAGACCTTCTCTTAACCCCTCCTTCCCTTTTATCCTTTATCCCCTACTCTGTGCAACCGAAGACGGCGGCCCCGACATCGAAACATATAAGACCCATAAGATGACCGTTGCCCTGATAGCGGTTACTTTATAAACAGACACCAAGTCTATTCACCGCTTCCCAAGAAATGCATAGATCCTCTGTTTTGTCCGGGGAATTCGGATCATTTTTTTGAAAATTTCGCGGGTCAACCAGGTATCGTAGTCGCTGCCGTGGAGTTTTCCGGTTTCCGGGGCGAGGCCGTAATATTCCGCCGTTTCGCTTAACCGGGGATACTTAAACCCGCCGCAGTACCTTTTGATTTTGATAATATTGGTGTTTTCCCTCATGGTGCAGAAACAGTGTTTCAGGGGGAAAGGCACAAACTTCCGGTCAAACGCGATGTTGTGGGCCACATAGTGGTTTACCCCGGCGCAAAAGATCGGGAAATCATCATCGTAGCGGAACTGTTCCGCGTAACCGGCATTGCCCCGTTTCGCCCGGATCACCTCGTCCGTAAGGCCGTTAACGGCCAGCGCCTCCCGGCTCTCCCGCTCGCCGGGATTCCGGTAGTAAAACCGGCTAAAGTTGCCCTCTATGGTGTCTATGCCGTTTCCGTCAAACACGGCCTTTATCGCCGCAATGGAAAGAACGCTTGAATTTCCGGATAAGCCGTTGGTTTCCACATCAAAAAAGATAAGAGGTTTGCCGGACGCCCCCATTTTAAGGCCGCCGGGGAACACAAAAGGCGTCCCGCGCTACTTGCATTACTTGACCCCGTCTTCTTCCCGAATCTGAACCCGGCGGATCTTCCCGCTGATGGTCTTGGGAAGCTCGGTAACAAACTCCACGATCCGGGGGTACTTGTAGGGGGCGGTAATCTTCTTGACGTGGTTCTGGAGTTCCAGCTTGAGTTCCTCCGAGGCTACCCAGCCCCTGGCGATAACCACCGTTGCCTTAACTACCGTACCCCGGTCAGGGTCGGGAACCCCGGTAACGGCGCACTCCAGTACCGCCGGGTGTTCATGCAGGGCGCTTTCCACCTCGAAAGGGCCGATACGGTAACCCGAACTCTTGATTACATCGTCGGAGCGGCCCACAAACCAATAGTAACCGTCCTCGTCCCGCCAGGCCATGTCGCCGGTGTAGTAGGTCTCGCCGTGCCACACGCTGGCGGTAAGGGCCTCGTCCCGGTAATAACCCCCGAACATCCCGGCGGGTTTCTGTTTGTCCGTGTAGATAACGATCTGCCCCTCCTCCCCCATGTCGCAGGAACTGCCGTCCTCCCGGATCAGGTCGATGTCGTAACCCGGACTGGGTTTCCCCATGGAACCCGGTTTGGGTTCCAGCCAGGGGTAGGTGGCCAGGGCAACCGTAAGCTCGGTCTGGCCGTAGGCTTCCCGGAGGGAAATTCCGGTCATGGCCTTGAACTGCTCATAGATCTCCGGGTTAAGGGGTTCCCCCGCCACGGCGCAGTGTTTGAGGGCGGAAAAATCGTACTTGGAAAGATCCTCTTTGATGAAAAAGCGGTACACCGTGGGAGGGGCGCAGAAGCTGGTAACCCGGTACCTGCTGATCACGTCGAGCATGGCGGAAGGGACAAAGCGGTCGAAGTCGTAGACAAAAACCGCGGAGCCGCAGATCCACTGGCCGTAGATCTTCCCCCAGGCGGCCTTTGCCCAGCCGGTATCCGCCACGGTCAGGTGGAGGCCCCCGGGCTGTACGCATTGCCAGTACCTGGCGGTGATGATATGCCCCAGGGGATAGGCGAAATCGTGGCGCACCATCTTGGGCATCCCGGTAGTACCGCTGGTGAAGTAGAGGAGCATGATGTCCTCGTTGGCGCTGACGCCGGCGGGCCGCTCGAAGCCCTCAGCCCGTTCCATGAGGGCGTTTAGATCTTCCCAAGGAACGCGGTTCCAGGGAACGCAGGCCGCGTCTTTTCCGGCCCCTTCCGTAAAGCTGGCCCCGGAGATGTTCTTTGCCGCAACGGCCCCTATGTCCTTGCCGGGTTCTGTGTGGACAGAGCGGACAAAGGCCTTGTAACGGAGGCCCCGCTCTGCGCCGGCCCCGTTGTTCCGCTTCATCCGGGCTTCCGCCTCGTCCACGTGGAACATCACCTGTTCATCGTCCACGCAGATAATCCCCCTAATACCGGCAGCCTCGCAGCGGTAGACAATATCCTTGGTGGTAAGAAGATGGGTGGCGGGAATGGCGATGGCCCCCAGCTTGTGGAGCCCCAGGAGAACCGGCCAGTATTCGTGGCGGCGTTTCAGAATGAGCATAACCGGATCGCCCTTGCCGATACCCGCGGCGGACAGGGTCTTGGCCGCCTTGTCGGAAAGGCGCTTCATATCGGCGTAGGTAAAAGCCGCCTCCGCCCCCTTCTCGTCGCACCAGACCAGGGCGGTCTCGCCGGGCTTGATCCGGGCAAGCTCATCCACCACATCGTAGGCAAAGTTAAA
>JAISWN010000323.1 GCA_031271075.1 Treponema sp. | reverse complement strand
GGGTGGAAAGGAATACCGGGTGTCCCCCTTCTTCCCCAAAGGCGGTTTCAAAGGCGCAACGGGTACGGGTGGATCGCTTCTCGAAGATAAGGGCCAGGGTCTTGCCGGTAAAACGCCGGCCCGGCTCTCCCTTCTTACTTTCCGCCTTGAGCCGCTTGGACAGTTCCAGAAGAAAGCGGATTTCCTCTTCCGTGTAGTCCAGCCAGGTTAAAAGGGATCTACCCTTTAAGGCCAGGGAAACCATATCATACCTCCAGAAAAAGTAATCTAGCATGGGCATTGGGGAATAACAAGCCCGGGGTTTATAAACCTCCTCTCCCTGGTGTATACTGGAGAATAGGTGGTCAGTATGATTCGGTTGTTATTTTTTCTCCGTTTCAAATCACAACTTTACCGCACCATACCTGAGACGATAGCCGCTCTGGAATCTTCCGTGATCCAGGCCTTTGAGAACGCGGGAGGAAGTGTAAAAAACGGAAGTGTAAAAAACGGAAGCATAAAAAACGAACGCCAGCTGCTTGCCGCTTCCGTCGGCGGATCTTCCCTGGGGATCTGGCTGGACATCCTTATCCTCATTGAAAATATTACAAAGATCATGGAAGGGGCCTCCCTAGATCTGTACGGCTATTCCCTGGTCATCGGCAGGGATATTCCCCCGGAGAAAGAAGAAAGGATATGCCGCCTTCTTTCCTTCGGCCCGGAAAAAACCCATGTTTACTGTGATCCGGATGCCCGGAGATCCCTTGCTTCCTACGCCAGTTTTGAAAACATTTCCCCCGATCAGTGGAAGGGAGACCTGGCCTTCGCGGCTTCCTTTGCGCGGCTTACCGGGATCCGCCCCTTTCCGGAGAACACGGCGGATACCTTTACCCTAAAGGATACGATAAAGGATACGATCCTTGGGATACTCAATCAGGCGGGATACAGAAACTTCCTGCTCCTGGGGCCTGAACTCCCGGGAAAGAGGAACGTGCTTTACGGTTACTGCGAAAAGATGCTGGGCGGCTGCCCGCCTCTGGCGATCTGTTTTGGCGGCGGGCGGGGGCTTTCCCCCCTGTTGGATGCCCTGAACCCCCGCATGCGGGCCTTTATCGAGAACGCAGGCGCGCCGGCGGACATTCTGGCGGAGCTGGACAGCCTGTCGGAAACGATGTTCCGGGAACGACTGCGGGCCGAAGCTCCCCCGGCCTCGGTGCGGAGGGGCCGCCGTTTTTTTAAGCTGCTCCTGGAAACCTATGTTTCCGTTTTAAAGCCTAAAAGCACGCGGCCCATAGTAATACTGGAAAATATTGACCGGGCCGATTCGACGGCGGCTGGAATCTTCCAGGACACCCTCCAGGCGGCCGCCGGTTTGGGGGAAATTCTGGTGTACGGCACCGCCGGACACTTGTTTCTCTCTGACGCAAAGGCGGAAAAGGGTATAAAGGGCTGGGAAGGGGTATTCCCCAAGGTTTTCAGGCTGGATACCAGAAAGCTGAATTCAAACTTCATCCTCAACGATATTCCCCCGGATCTTTGGGAAATCGCTTATGCCTTAGAACTCCTGGGCCGTTATTTCCCCGAGGAAACCCTGGGGCGGCTTCTGGAAGAGGGAGGCAAGAACCCTCAAACGATCTCCCGCGCCCTGGAGATGCTTGTCTCGCTGGGAGTGGCGGATCGGGCCGGGATGCTCCGGCCCCAGATAGAGGATTTTACCGCCAGGGCGGAGCCTTTCCTGGGGAACCGGAAGGGGCTGGTCCATGCCCTGGTTCACGACCGTCTTTTGGATTGGGTTTTCCGGCGTAAAATAGACCCCTGTTTCGGCCTGCTTGAAATTCTTGTGGGCCTGGAGAATGACGGAACCATCTCCGAGTCCATGCGGGACGAGCTTGTCCTCAAGTCGGTAAACGCGGATTTGGCAAACGGCGCTTATGGCGAGATAGAGCGGGCGATTGCCGGGGGATACCTGGAGAATGTGGTCGGGCTTCGGCGGGCTTTTACGGTAGACTACCTTTTCAGAAGCGCCAAGGCCCTGCTTCAGGGAACCGAGGGGCAGATCCGGGGGATTTTTCAGGTTTTGCCCTCGATGGAACAATTTTACCCCCCCTACCAGCCCAAGATCCTGGCCAATATTACCAGTTTTTACCTGGGTTTACGGGATTCGGCTTCCGCCCTGGGGGCTATCAAAGAGGCTATCATGTTAAGCCAGGAAAGGCCCTGGTCCGGTCTGGCCCAGTCTTACCGGCTCTTTTCCCTGGTAAATCTGTCAAGGCAGCGGATTGGGGAAACTTTGGAATACGCTTCCTTCGCGGTAGAGAGCGCGGAGAAATCGGATAACTTTGAGGAACGGGGTATCGCATCTTACTACGCCGCCGCCGCTCAGACCCTTTTGGGAAATTTTGCCCTGGCCTTGCGTTTTGCCAGGGAAGCGGAGCTCAAGTCCGCCACGGCCGGACAGCTTGAATGGGTGGATTACGCCCGCTTTTTCCAGGGCCGGCTTGCCTTCGATCTGGGCCGCTACCGGGAGGCCAGGGATATTTTTGAAGATGTCCAGGGGAACCCTGCCGGGGTTTCCGGCCTGGTAAAGAAAGGGCTTCTGGCGGCCTGGGCCTACCGATCCCAGGTATATTTTCAAAATCCCCTGACCCCCAAACCGGAAGGCGGAGGGATCGACGGGGATCTTTTTGAAATTGAGGCCGCCTACTTCGCGGGGGACTACGAATGGGCCGCGGAACTTGCCGCCCGGCTTTCCTCCGCCCTGCCCCAGGGATATTTTCTCTTTAC
>JAISWN010000257.1 GCA_031271075.1 Treponema sp. | reverse complement strand
GTCCAGGTAATCGGGGAGTTTATCAAAGAGGCTCTTGATCTTCTCCCGGTACTTGTTCTCCAGCTCGTGGAGTTCCGTAAGCATATCGTTGAATTGGAGGTTGATCTGGTTGAAAGTGGCCTTGGTGATAACCGTCTCGGAAACTAAGTTGAGGAGATCGTCGATACGTTTGGAATCCACCCGGAGGATGGAGCCCGCTTCTTTCCCCGCCTTCTTGGCGTCTTCCGCGGAGCCGGCGGCGGACTTGGCGGCCCCTGCCGGGACGGAGGGCTGAGATGCAGCCTCGGGCTGGGGAGCGGGGGCGGGCTCGGGAGGGGCGGCAGGCCGGGGAGCGGCCGCTGCTTTTGGGGCCCCCTGGATCTGGCTGATATTGGTAATGTCCGCGTCAAGGGTAACATCGGGGATAGACACGTATTTCCGGATATCCTCAGCACTTTTGGCGGTGGCGTAGTAATAATCCACCACGGGAAAGAAATTATCTTCGTAAAGGGCTTCAAAATCCGGGCTGGTACGCAGTACCGTTCCGTCCCCTTTGAGGGCGGCGTATACCTGGATACCCCCAACCGTATTCATCAGGCTGTTCTGATCAAAGCGCACGGAAACCTTGTAGATGGGCATACCGTCCTTCACCGATTCCCGCAGTTCCTGTAGTTCCGCGTTGCTCAGGGTTCCCGTGGAAGGCCCGGCGGGGGAAGGAGCGGCCGGGGCGGGCTTGGGAGCCGGGGGGGCGGGTTTCGCGGCTGCCTTGGCGGCGCTGGCGGAATTTTTTTTGCTCTTTGCCCCCTCGGGAAGCAGGGCGGAGAGGCGGCCCTCGATCTCGGAGGTGTCTTCCTGGTAAACCGCCCCTTCCATGCGTTTGCCCAGCATGGCTTTAATGACATCTATAGCGGAGAGAAGGATGTCCACCACATCCTCGTTTATTCCCAGTTGATCCGAACGGATTGCGTCCAGCACATCTTCCACCAGGTGGGTAAAATGGGAAAGTTCCATCATCTCCACCGTAGCGGAACCGCCCTTTAAGGTATGAGCGGCCCGGAAGATCTCGTCTACCGAGTCCTTGTTACCCCCTTCGTTTTCCAGAACCAGAATGTTCTGCTCCAGGGTATCAACCTGCATCTGGGCTTCGCTGAAAAAATCCTTAAGCAGTTCCTCATTGTTGGGATCAAGATAATCACTCATTATAAGATAAATATGAATACACAAAGCACCTTCCGTCAAGGTATTGGTGAATAAAAGCCTGAGTTTTTGCGATTGCGCGTCAAACAGCGGAAAAAACCGCCTCCGCGACGCTTAGCCGCACCGAAAGGAGACTCAGGGTAACCGGATCGTTGGGTTCCGCCTCCTTTTTAAGGGACACCTGGGTTTCCAGCCCCAGATCGGGGATCATCACCACCGCCTTGGGGCCCTTCTTTTCCAGCACCACCCCTTCCCAGCGGGAACCGGCCTTATCCAGAAGGTAAACCGCGGTCCAGTAGGCCCGGCTGGCCCGTTCCGCCTGCACGCTTGCCCCCATGGCGGCTTCCCCGGCCCCCATACGGAGGAGCGTCTCATCCTCGTCCAGGGGCGGCTCGCCCCGCAAAACCGATCGGATCTGCTGGTGGGCCAGCAGATCCGTGTAACGCCGGAGGGGGCTGGTAACCTGGGTGTAGGCGCCGAGGCCCAGCCCCTGGTGAAGGGAAGGTTTCAGGGAGAGGCTCCGGGGCCGCATGGCCCTGCGAAGCTGCCAGGAACCGGCCAGTCCCGGCAGGGGATTGGCGGGCAGATCCCCGGTTTCCTGCCCGATATAGGGAAAGGGAAGCCGGTGGCCTCCCAAGAGCCGGGGAGCCTCACGGGAAACCCACCAGGCGGCCCCTTCCCCTGCCAGGAGCATACATTCCCGCACCATATCCGCCGATTTGCGGCTTTTTACCGGTTCAAGGAACACCTGCCCGTCCCGGACGCTGATGTGCACCTCGGGAAAGCCGATGGACACCCCCCCGGCGGCCAGGCGGCGGCGCAAATTCCTGTCCCCCAGGGCAAAAAGAGCCGAAAGGACGGCCTGCGTCTCTTTAAGCGGACGGCCCGCCGGGATTGCCGGCTCCCCGGCGGAAGCCCCGTCCGCGGTTCCCAGGACCAGCCTGTCCGCTTCCCCGTAGCTGAGCCGGGTTACCGAAACCCAGGAACGAAGTACGTCCCCGCCGGTGATGGAGCCGTCTCCGTCAAGGGTAATCTTGAAAGACAGGGCTGGGGATCTTTCCGCCATGCCCAGGGCGTAGGAGGGCAGGGCCTGGCCGGCGATCATCCGGTAGGTTCCCTCGGGAAGGTAGAAGGTAGCGCCCCGGTTCCGGGCTTCCCTTTCCGCCGGGCTCCCGAATCCTACGGAAGCCGCCGGGTCCGCCACGTGAACCCAGAGAATCCGTTCCGCTCCGGCCGGATCCGGAACTTCGAGGGACACCGCGTCATCCGGATCATCGCTCCAGGGATTGTCGATGGCAAAGGCGGCCAGGCCGGTCAAGTCGGCCCTATCCTCCTGGGGGGGAGGATCCGGGATGGCCTTCACCGGCCAAAGGGGGAGCCCGAAACGCTGGGGGTGGGGGTTCACAAAGGGCGTCCAGAAGCCTGTCTCCAGGAGGAGCCGGTGGGCCTCTTCCGGGGTTTCCGCAAGGCCCGCGTCCTTAACCGTGCGGCTTTTGTCGCTTTTGCCCAGGGCCAGGGCCTCCGCGTCCTGCATGAAACGGCCGTCCGCCGGGAGATCGAGCTTCCGGGCCCTGAGCCGTTCCAGAAAGGCCTCCCGGTCCCGAAGATCCCGCTCCTTTCCGGCCCGCCTCTTTTCCTCCGCCTCCAGGTCCGCCCCGCTCCGGGCGCGGATCGCCCCAGGCTCCCCGGTAAAGAAGAGGCCGTCCTGTAGCAGGAGATAGACCCCCCAGGCGCTTTGGGGGGAATATTCCCCCCAGACCAGTTCGGCCAGTTCCTTAAGAGAAAGCCCTTCCCCGGAACTGTCCGCCAGGAGTTCCCAGGCGCCCTTGATATCCCCACCGGTCAGGGCCGCGGAACCGGAAGCCGCCGCATCCGTCAGGACAACATCCGCCAGCAGAGCCGCGTCCGAGGCGGAACAGGGCCCGGGGTGGAGGTACTCCAGATCCTTTTCCCGGACTTTGAACTCCTGGGCAGGTTCTTTCTTCCCCGCCTTGCCCGGAGCCCCGGGTACGGAGAGGATCAGCTTCTCGCCTTCCCTTCCGGAGACCAGGGCGGGACGGTTCTTGTATGCCACAAGGCTTTTTTCAGGTATCACCGGGAAATTGTAATCTATCCTTCCCCTTCTGGTGTATCCCCCCTTTTCCTGTTACTGTATCTTTTGCAGGAGTGGATATCCATGATCGTCATGAAATTCGGAGGCAGTTCGGTGGCGGACGCGGAGCGGATACGCCGGGTAGCCGAAATTGTCAGGGCTCAGCTTGCCCGGAAGCCCGTGCTGGTACTCTCCGCCATGGGGGATACTACGGACCACCTGCTGGAAGCCGCCGACGATGCCTACCGGAAGGGGCTTGTTTCAATTGACCGAATTGAAAACCTGCACCTTAAAGCCCTGAGGGACCTGAAACTCTCCCCGGAGGCCAGGAAAGAGCTCAGCCCCCTGCTGAAGGAACTGCAAAGCCTCCTTTCGGGGATCTCCCTGATCCGGGAACTGACCCCCCGGACCAGGGATTATCTCGTGTCCTTCGGGGAGCGGCTTTCCGTGCGTATTACCGCCGCGTATCTCAGATCAACCGGGATCAAGGCCAAGGCTTACGACGCCTGGGAACTGGGTTTTGTCTCCGACTCGGGCTTTACCGAGGCGAAACTTATCAAGGAAAGCTGGAGCCTTATCCCCGAAAAGATCATCCCCCTTGTCCGGGAGGGGCTTCTGCCGGTGGTAACCGGGTTTATCGCCCAGGATGTGAACGGCAACATTACCACTCTGGGGCGGGGGGGAAGCGACTTCTCCGCCACCATGATCGCCGCCTCCTGCAAGGCCGAGGAGGCCCAGGTATGGAAAGACGTGGACGGCATCCTTACCGCGGACCCCCGGATCGTGAAAGATGCAAAGCCGGTGGAAACCGTTACCTACGAGGAGGCGGCGGAGCTTGCCTACTTCGGCGCCCAGGTACTCCACCCCCGGGCCATGGAACCCTGCATAAAGTCCGGCACCCCGGTACTGGTGAAGAATTCCTACAATCCCCCGGCGCCGGGGACCAGGATCGTTCCCTTTTTTGAGAAAAAGACCCTGCCCGTGCGGGCCATTACTTCCCGCCGGAACGTTACCCTGGTGGACATTGTATCCACCAGGATGGTGGGCCAGTACGGTTTCCTTTCCGAGGTGTTCTCCGCCTTTGCCCGGCGCCGCTTTTCGGTGGATATGGTGGCTACCAGCGAGGTATCCGTATCCCTTACCCTGGACGCGGTCCACGATCTGGGGGAAGTGAGGAAGGAACTCTCCCAGATAGCCAGCGTGGATATCCGTACCGGGAAGGCGATTGTTACCATCATCGGGAACGTGAAACGTTCCTCGGAAATACTGGCCCGGGCCTTCCGTACCTGCCAGCTTCTGGGGGTAACGGTACAGATGGTCTCCCAGGGGGCCAGCAAGGTGAATATCAGCTTTATCGTAAACGACACGGAAGCCCCGGAGGTGGTCAAGGCCCTGCACATGGATTTTTTTGATATCCTGGAAGTACCCGGAAAGATCGAAAAGACGGGACCGGGGAAACCGGCCCAGGCCGCCGGGGCGGCCCAAAGCGGCAAAGGAGGGGCGGTATGAACATCGCTATCATCGGTTACGGCAAAATGGGGAAGATTCTCGAAAGCCTCGCCCTGGAACGGGGGCACCGGATCGCCGGGGCGGCCGATCCCTTTTACGGAGAACCCCGGACCGCTTCCGGCGCACGGGTGTTCAAAAGCGCGGCGGAACTTGCCGCGGCTCTGGGAGAGGCGGGCGGCGGGGCGCCTGCCGCCGACGTGGCCCTGGAATTTACCCGCCCCGACACGGCGGCGGCCAACATCAGGGCCCTGGCGGAAAAGGGCATCCCGGTAGTGGCGGGGACTACGGGCTGGCTCGACCGGCTTGAGGAGGTAAAGGCGGCGGTGAAGGCCGCGGGTTCCTCCCTGCTCTGGGCCTCCAATTTTTCCCTGGGGGTACATATCTTCTTCCGGATAGCCGCCTTCGCGGCAAAGCTTGCCGATCCTTTCCCGGAGTACGATGTGGGGGGCTTCGAGGTTCACCACAACAAAAAGGCCGACAGCCCTTCGGGAACCGCCAAAACCCTGGCGGAAACCCTGCTGGGCGTGATGACCCGTAAAACCACGGCGGTCTACCAGACGCTGGACCGCCCCCCAGGGCCTGAGGAACTTCATTACGCAAGCCTGCGGGTGGGCTCCGCGCCCGGCGTGCACAGCCTCTGTTTCGATTCCCCGGCGGATACCATTGAAATTACCCACACCGCCCGGAACCGGGAGGGGCTTGCCTCCGGGGCCCTGGCGGCGGCCCAATGGCTCCTCAACTGTCCGGGTCCGGGGAAGCCGGCGGGAAAAGCCCGGCGGGGGATCTTCACCATGGACGACGTACTGGAAGATATTATTAGCGCCAAGGAGTGCAAGGAGTGATGATTGTATGGCATTAACACTGCGGGGGGCTTTTACCGCCCTGGTAACGCCCATGAAGGAAAACGGGGACATAGACTGGGAAGGCTTCCGGGAACTCATTGAGTTCCAGATCCGGGAGGGTATCGACGGCATCGTCCCCCTGGGGACTACCGGGGAAACCCCCACCCTGGACGAGGATGAGGAGGAGCGGCTTATCAGGATTGCCGTGGAAACCGTAAAGGGCAGAGTCCCCCTGATCATCGGAACCGGCTCCAACGATACCCGCCACATGGTCTCCTACACCAGGCGGGCCAAAGACCTGGGGGCCGACGTGGCCCTGGTGGTGACCCCCTACTACAACAAGCCCAACGACTCAGGTCTCCTGGGGCACTTTGCGGCCGCCGCTGAAGTGGGTATTCCGGTAATAGTCTACAATATCGCCTCCCGTACCGGGCGGAACATCCCCACGGCGCTGCTGGAAAAGATTGCCCGGCTCCCCGGCGTCATCGGGGTAAAGGAAGCCAGCGGGGACATCAGCCAGATGGGCGAGGTGATTGATCGTATCGCCCGTATCGCCGCCGGGCGCGGGGCTTCGGAGGCGGGCGGCGCGGGGCCCTTTACGGTACTTTCCGGGGACGACGCCTTAACCCTGCCCCTCATGGCCCTGGGCGGGGACGGGGTCATCTCGGTAATCTCCAACCTGGTTCCCGGCAAGGTAAAGGCCCTTACCCGGGCCGGCCTGGCGGGGGATTTTGCGGAGGCCCGGAGGATCCACTACCAACTTCTCCCCCTGGTAAAGGCGGCTTTTATCGAAACCAACCCGGTTCCCATCAAGGCGGCCATGAACCTGGCGGGCCTCCCCGCCGGGCCTACGCGGCTCCCCCTGGGGAAGCTTGAGAGCGGGAACGAAGGGCCCCTGCGGGCCGCCCTGGAGGGGCTGGGG
>JAISWN010000227.1 GCA_031271075.1 Treponema sp. | reverse complement strand
CAGATCCGCCGGGGCGTTGGTGTCGATGATGTAGTAGGACAGGGCCTGGGAAAGGGCGAGGATGGCCAACACCCCTCCGATAATGGGAACCGCCTTCAGGAAAACATGGGGAAGTTTTGTGAATTTGATATCCCGGTGAACCAGTACCTCGGTAATAAAAATATAGAATACCGCCACCGCCCCTATTTCCGTAAGGGAAAGGATACCGGTAAAGTAGGCGGTCACCAGGATAAAGGGAAGGATGATCTCCAGGATCGTTCCCTTCAGGGAACCCAGGGCTTTCCGGGGCCGGAAGGGCTCCAGGGGAATTTTTATCCGTACCGACGCGATAATGCCGAAGACGATTACCGCGGCTACCAGGATGAGGCCGGGAAAGAGGCCGCCGGCGAACATGTGGAAAATATTCGTCTGGCCGATAACCCCCACCAGGATAAGCGGAAGGCTCGGCGGAAACATCAGCCCGACGCTTCCCACGGAGGTGAGGAGGCCGATGGAAAATTTTTCCGGGTATTTAACGTGATCCGAGAGGATGGTGTAGAGAATACCGCCCAGGGCGAGGATCGTTACGCCGGATGCCCCCGTAAAGGAGGTAAAGAAGGCGCAGATAATTACCGTGGCGATTATCATTCCCCCGGGAAGCCAGCCGAAGAAACTGCGGAAACTCAGCACCAGCCGCTCCCCGGCCCGGCTTTCGGAAAGGAAGAAGCCTACCAGGGTAAAAAGGGGAATGGCAATAATACTGTCGTTTGTCAGGGCGCCGGGGATAAAAGTAGACACCGCGTCGATCTGGTTCCCCGAAGTCTCAAAGAGCAGGATTACCAGGCCGCCCATGATTACGAACAGCGGGGTTCCCGCCAGCGCCGCGGCGATGAGCAGGATGACTCCCGGAATCCGGATATACCAGGCGATATCGTAGCACAGTCCGGTAAGTCCCTCAGCCCAAACGGGAAGATCGAATCCCCAAATAAATTTGGCGATCCCCGGCCAGGCGGCGGCGGTTCCCAGGAGGATCGCCAGTGCCGGGAAGATCCGTTTCCAGCCGGAAAAGCCGGCATGGCGGGCAAAACGGAGGGCCATCACGCCGTAACCGATGGGCAGGATCAGCGCGTAAACCCGTTCCGGGAGGGGGCCGATGATCCGCCCCGAAAGGCCGATACGGATAAAGGCCGGGCTCGTCCACGCGATGATCGTTACGATAAAAGCGGCAAGCAGATTGGTGCAGACTCCGAGTTTCCGCTTTACCTCCTCGTTGGAGAAATACTGCACCAGGGCGATGGAGAGGTGTTCCCCGTTCCGCGTGGTGATCATCCCCGCCAGCATACCCGAAAGGAGAAGCATGTTGATCATGATGCCCGAAGAATCGGGGACGCCGGTTTTGAAAACGAACTTGGCAATGATCTCAACCAGGGGCAGGAGTACCAGGGAGAGGAGGGAGAAAAAGCATAAGCCATTTTCAATCCTCCGGAAAATCTTCCCGGTTCGGCCCCTTTCGCCGGCCCGAAACCCTTCCTCCGCCCGGGGCTCTACCGGACCTGTATCTTCCGGCATGGACTAGCGGCCCCCCCGGTAGTTCTCCAGGATAGCCTGGATACGGTTGTACATCTCCTTGTTGAATATGTTCCGGTTGACAAGATCCGGAAGGTAGCGCTGGAGATCCCGGTACCAGAATTCCTCCTCCGCGGGGGTCGCGTCATGGATGATAAGCCCGTCCTTCCGCATATTGGCGATAGCCTTTTCCTCTTCTTCGAGGAAAGAATTTTCCATGTTGGTTCCCGCCTTCCTGAACAGTTCCTGGAGCTGGGGCCGGTATTTTTCGATACCTTTCCAGCTCTGCTGATTCATCAGCGCCCCGCCCATAAAGGGGGCAAGCCTTATGGTGTTCATGTACTTGGTGGTCTTGTAGAGCTTGATGGGCGCTACCGCCGTGGGGCTCTGGTAGATGGCGTCGATCCTCCGGCTGGTAAGCTGCTGGGTCACCGCGGTCAGGCCGACAGGAACCATGTTGAAACCCATGGCGCGGAACGCGTTGAGTATCCCTTCCTCATCAGGATTGGTGCCTACCCTGAGCTTTCTTAGATCGTCGGGGTACACTACCGGGGCGGTAGAAAATATCCGTACCCAGCCGGCCTTTGCCCAGACCAGGTTTACGAACTCGCCTTTCTCCTCAATTTTGCTGTTCAGGGTAGGCCGCACATCCCGCAGCACCGCGTCGAATTCGTTGTTATCGTGGATAAGCATGGGGATGCTCAGGGCCATGATCTCCGGCGCTATGGAGTTGAGGGCGATACTGGTAAAGATGGATATCTGGATCTGGTTCTGCCTGAGCAGGGCAAGGTTCTTCCCCTCGTCTGTCTGACCGTGTACCACTCTAAGCTCTATTTCTCCCCCGGTTATCTTGGCCCACTCTCCGGCAATCTTTTTCAACTCGGCGCCCCAGATAGTGTTCTCGGGAAGGGGGGAGGCAAGTTTGATAATAGGCTTGCGCTGCGGGGCGGCGTCAATAAAAACCGGCCCCGCCCGGCCCGGGAGGAAAACTATGGCGAGGGCGCACAGGGATGTTACAAATTTTTTCAACTGGAACTCCTTTACACAGGTTTTTTTTATTAGAGTTGTTCAGAAACTTCAGTTTCTGTCGAACCAAAGGTTCGCCAACAACCGCTTAAAAATGGCAAAATGCATCAGACTTTAGTCCGCGCATTTTGTAGGACTTGCAAGCCGGCCACAGGCTAGCAGAGAACCAGCCAGGTTCTCGAACAAGTCTATTCATACTCCTCATCATCCAAAAGGATAAAGAAATTTCCCGCGTTGTCCAGCAGCGCCCGGGCTTTCCGCTGGGAAATGATGTTTACCAGCCGGTTGGGGGGATCGGCGTCCGCATCCAGGGCCAGGGCGGTTTCAAGGTGCTTTTTAAAGACCCCGTAATCCTGGGCGGGAACCGCCACAGCCTGGGCGTAGGAAACGTAAGACCCCGCCAAAAGACCGCCGGATTTTTCAAGGGAACGGCTGAAGTGGGTTTCCACCCGGGAAAGATCGCCCCCCATGGTGTCCGGCAGGGAGGCCAGGGCAAGGACGTAAAAATCGTCCAGCGCCCCCCGGTTAAAATCCGGGTCAAGGGCGTAGGCCCGGTCTATGAAGGCCATGGCGTCCGCCACCTTGTGGCTCAGGGGGAAATCGAAAGGATCCAGGGAGTACGCGGAAAGATAAGCCGCGGCGGTCCAGTAAAGCAGGGGAACCTCGCCCTTCTTCATTTTGGCCAGATAGGGGGCCATGGTTCCCGATTCGGCGGAACTCTCCCCGATACCGGGGTATTTTTTCTCCAGCCCCCCCTGGAGGATACCCGCCCCCCGCAGGTAGAGCATCTTGGCCCGCTTCATGGCGGCCTCCCGCTCCTCGTACTGGATAGGGGGGAGGAATTCCGCCGGCCCCTGGACAAAGGCGTTGGCGTACATAACAAAAAGGGAACCCGTGGTAAGAATGAGCCCCTGGTGATCCGGCGCCTGGGAAAGGAGGGATTCGTACATCTTGATGGCAAAGGGGATGGCGTCCCCCACCAGTTCCGGATCGGAATCGGCGGTAAAGACCTCCGACCCCCCCTCCCCAGTCAGGGCGTCGGCCACCGCGTTAACGGCCATCCGGTTTATTGAGCAACCGGAACCCAGAAGGGCGAGGGAAAGCAGGGCCCAACACCCGGGTATATATCGGTTCAGGATCATTTGCTCTCAGTCTAACACATCAGGATCGCAGAGGAAAGGGGAAGATCCCGATTCCTGGAATAGAGTTGTTCGGAAACTTCAGTTTCCGAACAAATTCCGCTGAAAACAGCAAAATGCAGGGCATTTTGCAGGACTTGTTCGAGAACCAACCGGGTTCTCGAACAAGTCTAATATATGATCGCCCCCGGGCTGTATGGCGCATCCCCGGCCCTATACGGACCGGGGACCGGGCTATCCGGGGCTTCGTTATCACTCCGGTCCCGGCGCAGCCGCCGGGACCACTCCGTGCCCCTCCTATCCCTTGCGCTTGGCAGTAACCGAAAGCCCCTCCCCGGCGTCCGGGCCCTTCCCCTGTTTAAAAAGGCCTTGGGGGAAAAAGTACGTTGAAAGCCTTAGGGCAAGCGAAGACTCTATCGTTTTAACCGTTATAAGCAAATCCACCGGCCTTGATGAAAAATCCATTAGAAAGTTGAACTGAACGCGGGAAGATATACCAAAGCCGGAAGGAAAACCCGCCAAATCCCGCGGACTGCGTTTAGGGCGGGGCCGGGGACCGCCTTCATTCCTTCAAACAAAGGAGGCCGCCTTCCTTCAAACAAAGAAAGGCGGCCTTTAGGAAGGAGTGCTTTAACTACGGTTGGTCTTTATGCCGATGTTGAAGCTCAGCGCGGGGCTTTGGAGTTCGCCGTTTGCGATCTGTACGCCGCTAAAGGTAACAACCGCATATTTCGGGGTGGAGTTTTCTGCATCGCTGTCGGCGATCTGCAGCTTGTTGCTGCCGATGCTGAGGGTGACGTTGTTGAGGGTGACCACGTTATTGTTTGTGCCCGCTTTAGCAGTGGGGTTGACCGTGGTGCCTAGGGTTGTGCTGGCGTCAAATTCGATTTCACCGCCGGTGCTGGCATGGGCCGTAGCGTTCTTGATCACATTGACCTCGCTACTGCTGGTCAGGGCGGCGGAGCCTATGCCTTTAACACTGCTGGTAGTACCAAAGGTGCTGTCCAGCACAAGGGCCGGATTATTTGCCAACAATGCTATATCCTCTGCCAATGTCTCGTAGGTTGTCGCAAAGTCGTCCCCCGCAACACCCGTTGAGGTGGTGGTAAAGCCTGGTGTTCCGGCTATGGTGATGGAACCGGAACCGTCTTCGGCTTTAATTACCCTGCTACCCTTTACCGTTGCTGTGGCCGGCAGGCTGAGGACCGCGTCGTCGGCTAGCGCAAGATCGGCGGTGTCGCCCAGATCGAGGGTGTCGGTTCCCAGGAGGGTGAGGCTGGCGTTAATGGTAACTTCGGCAGCCTCAAGGGCGCTGATGGCGGCCTCGCGGGGGAAGGTGATGCCGTTGACCGCCGCCCCGGCGTAAGCCGTAAGGGTTGCAGTGCCGTCAAAGGCGGTGACATCGCCAGTTGTCAGGCTTGCCCCGGCGGCTACCGTGGAAGCCATGAGCTTGGCAATAGCGCCCACAGTCAGGCTTGCCCCCGGTCCTACGGTGATGGCGATACCGCCGCTGGCCCCCGTGGCATCGGTGGCAGTCAGGCTGCCGTACACGCTGAGGCTGGTAATGTCGCCAAGATCGTCGCTGGTATTCGCGGTAAGGGCCGCCCCGGCGGGGATGCTGAGGCTTGTGTCGTCTTCATCCTCGGTGGCAGTGGCGATAAGGCCCCGTGTCGCCCCGATGCCGGAGATACCCGCAAGCTGGCTGAGTTTAAGGCTGGTGAGGGTTGCGCTTGAAAGATCGAGGATCCCGGCGGCCACATAGCCGAAGGCCGTATTAACCGACGCCAGATTCGTGGGCCAATCGGCCGCCAGGGCGCCGCCCTTGAAGCTGACTTTGTCGGTACCCAGCCCCACAAGGCTCGCCGCCGCATCCAGGCCGACGGTACCGCCCTGGTACACTTCCAGGCTGCCCGTTACGGTGGCAATGCCGCCGGATGAGGCGGTAAGGACGCCATCCGGACCCACCTTGACGGCGCCGGCGATACCAAGCTCGGAACTGTCGGTATCAAGCTCTGCATAGAGGATCAGGGTTTTCCCTTCCGGTATATCCAAATCATCCGAGAGGGTGGCGGTGCCGGTAAGGGCGATGATCTTGGAATTGGGATCCCCCAAAGCCGCCTTAAGCGCATTCTCATTACCGGCAAGGGTATCCGCGACCAGCGGTATCTCCTTTTCCACTTCCTTCTCCACGATTTTGTCCTTGTATTCGACATCGGTGGAGCAGGCTGTAAATATAAACGCTGCGGAAAGTGCCGCAACGATTCCGAAGAGCAGACTCTTTTTTAACACTGAGTCCTCCCTTTATGAGTTTCATCCGGGGCCATGCCCCAAACGTCCGCAGGTTCAGGCCCGCGGAAAAAAAGAGGACTATACCAGTGCAAAATTCTCCCCTATGGAGTATTCTGTCTGTGTATACTACGCCCCGGGAATGGCGCGCTTCCGGCAAGAATCCGCCGTCCCCGGGGTACCTCTTTAATAAGTTTTCTTAATATCAACCCATTAGGTTGATATTACTTCACCATGATAAGCATAACAGGCCGATTTTGTCAAGACGATTACATCTGATAGATTGATTTTTATTGAGGGTTTCATTCAATAGGGTCTGTCCATAATGTAGACGCATTATGGACAGACCACCTTAAAAAGGCATTTTGCAGGGCTTGCAAGCTAGCCACAGGCCGGCAGAGAACCAGCCGGGCCCCTTAATATCCCAGGCAGGTTCCCACCGCCAGGGCGGTGTCGAGCATGTAGTGATCCGGGGGTACGGTCTTGACTTTCCCGGCGGGAACGCTTAGATCCACCGGTTTTATGCTGTCCCCGGCAAGGGCCACCATCTTGCCGTATTCCCCCTGGGCAAGGAGATCCGCCGCGGCGGTTCCCAGGCTGGTGGCAAGAACCCGGTCGGAGGCGGTGGGGATACCGCCGCGCTGTACGTAGCCCAGGACCGTGGCGCGGGTTTCCATGCCCGTCTCCTCCTCGATCTCCCGGGCCACCCGGTAGCCGATGGAGGGGAACCCGGTCTCCTCCCGGTACTTTTTCCGATCCTTCTTGTCCATGGCCGCTTCTTCCACCGAAAGCGCCCCCTCGGCAACGGCAACGATGGAGAAGGTCTTCCCTTCGCCGGCCCGCTTTTCCAGATGCCGGGCAATGACGGCAATGTCGTAGGGTATCTCGGGGATCAGGATCACGTCTCCGCCGCCGGCCACCCCGGCGTAGAGGGCAAGCCAGCCGGCCTTGTGGCCCATAAGCTCGATGACGATGACCCGGCTGTGGCTTTGGGCGGTGGAGTGAAGCCGGTCAATGGCCTCGGTTCCGATAGCCAGGGCGGAATGGAAACCGAAGGTGCGGTCGGTTCCCACAATATCGTTGTCGATGGTCTTGGGGAGTCCCAGTACGTTGAGCCCCTCCTGGGAAAGCAGGTAGCCGGTGGTGTTGGTTCCGTTCCCCCCCAGGACCACCAGGCAGTCAAGTCCGAGTTTTTTGTAGTTCTCCTTGATGGCCGCCACCTTGTCCAGCTCTATTTCGCTGTCGCTTTCACCTTTTTTTACCTTGAAAGGTTTCTCCCGGCTGGCCCCCAGTATGGTTCCCCCCCTGGTGAGGATACCGTACACGTCCACCGGCCGCAGGCTGCGCCAGTTTTCCTCGATAAGTCCCCGGTAGCCGTTGGCGATGCCCACGATGTTCATCCCGTAACGGTCGTAGGCGGCCCGGCAGACTCCCCGGATGGCCGCGTTAAGGCCGGGACAGTCGCCCCCGGCGGTTAGGATGCCGAAGGTTCCGGTAGCGCTGTGTTTCAAATTTCCCATGCCGCTCCCCCCTTCCAGTATAAACGCCGGGCTTCCCCTTGCATATCCGCGTTCCCGCAGGGAGCTGAACTTACGGGAAAAGTCCCCGCGCAAGGGATTGGAGGGGTGCGAAGCAGCCCCGGCGCATTGCGCCGGGGCCGGAGCTTAGCGGAGCCCCGAAAAGCCCGGTTTGCGGCGTTCTACGCCGCAAATGCGCCCAA
>JAISWN010000207.1 GCA_031271075.1 Treponema sp. | reverse complement strand
GTGCGGGCGGTATTCATCGCGGGCCCCTCAAGCTCCGGCAAGACCACCACCGCCAAGCGGCTCGCCATAGAACTCATGGTGATGGGGCTAAAGCCAATCGCCATAAGCCTGGACGATTACTATCTGGGAACCGAAGAAACCCCGCTGGACGAAAACGGCCAGCCCGATTTTGAATCTCTGGAAGCCCTGGACATCCCCTTCCTCAACCGGCAGCTCCTGGATCTTTTTGCCTGCCAGGAAGCGGTTCTTCCGGTGTTTGATTTCAAGGTGGGCCGGCGCAGGGAAGGGGGCGGCAAAAGAATCCGCATGGAGGAACGGCGCAGTATCCTTATCATCGAGGGCATTCACGGGCTCAACGATGCTCTTACCCCCCGGATAGACCCGGCGCTGAAGTTCAAACTCTACGTTTCCGCCCTTACCCAGCTTAACCTGGACGATCACAACCGTATCCCCACCAGCGACAACCGGCTCCTCAGACGCGTGGTCCGGGACTGGCAGTTCCGGGCAAAGGACGCGGCGGGAACCATCGCCATGTGGCCCAGCGTGCAGCGGGGGGAGCGGAAACACATTTTCCCCTTCCAGAACAGCGCCGACGGGGCCTTCAACTCCGCCCTGGACTACGAGTTTTCGGTCCTCAAATACTACGCCGACCCCCTGCTCCGGGCGGTTAAACCCGGCAGCCCCCAGTACTCCGAGGCGGATCGCCTTCTCTCCTTCCTGGAAAATTTTGCCCCCATTCCGCCCCAGCATGTGCCGGGGACAAGTATCCTGCGGGAGTTTATCGGGGACAGCGAATTTAAGTACTAAACCTGATGCTGCCTTTTCACCTGTATTTGTCGCGCCTATGCATTTATCCTGTTACTCTTCCTGAATCAGCACTTCCGCTATGCCGGATTCTATTCCCGAAAGAAGCTGGATCAGTCTGATGAAGTCGAATATCCGTTTATGGGTAACGAGCAGGTGCTTGATAAGGGGGGTTTCCACGATAAGCTCCAGGGATCTCCAGTTGGTGATAAGCTCGCCGGCGCCGTTTTTCTGGTCTTCCAGGGCATTTTTAAGGGTTGTGCCGATGACGATGAGGGCTTCGGCGGAAGAGTTGATAAATTCCAGGGCCTCCCTGTTTATACTGTTAAGGATAGTCTTGAGATACCGCAGTTGGCTTTTATCCCTGTCGGACTTGGCCAGCATTGCCTGGAGCCTGGAGCCGGTTTCCCCGTTTTCCCCCAGGGAGTCGTCGAATGAGCTGATCCGGGCGGCGATGTCAAGAAGGACGTGATAACTCTCGGACATCTCCCGGGAAACATCCATGGAATACCACTGGCCCCGGATAAGCAGCAGTTCGCAGAGGCTCTGTATTTCTTTTTTGAAAATATCCAGCAGAAAGGCTTTTATGTAGTTAAAGCCTTCGGCACAGGTGTAACCGTCCAGGCCCCTGTTTACAAAGCTGGAGCTTCCCTGGGGGGTATAATACAGGGCCCGCCTGACATCCGGATCGCCAAAAACATCCTGGGCAAGATCCCTTACCTGGAGCAGCTTTTGATCCCTTACAAAACCGTTCATGGCCTCCCGGACTTCATTTTCCCGGGTTCCCAGGTAATTCAAGGCTATATGTTCAGAGCTGATGAGGGGCTTAAACTGCCAGGAGGGATTCTCCTCAATATGCCGGATCATCAGTTCCAGGATATTTGATCGCCTTAATTCCCGCAGACGGGAGGCAAGAATGTTCCACTCTTCAGGATTAATCACATCCACACCGTTCTTGTAGAGTTTCAATACCCGCAGAGGCGGCCCCCAGTCCAGTTCCGGATCGATGGCGTAGAACACTTCCAGAAAATCCTTTATCTGGTTGACAAGAAGCCGCCCCAGAACCGGGCCAAAACGGGGCCGCGCAGTAAAGTTGTTTTCAACAAGGCTGGGATCGAATCTTCTGAGAAAAAAGAAAAAGTCAAAGGCGGAAAAAGTGATCAGCGCCAGGATCTGATTGTAACAACGATCCACATTGCCCATAAGTTCGTTGTCAATTCCCGAAGCCAGGATATCAAAATCTTCCTGTAAAAGACGGGAAACTTCGGCAATCGGCGTGGTCTTGGCCCGTTCCTTCACATACTCGGCGGTTAAGCGCTGCCTTGCGTCCAGGAACTTGATATCCAGAAAGGCCTCGATGGTAAGCTCTTTGAGGAGTTCCGACTTGGCGGTGTTGTTCAGGAGAACACGGGCATGGGAAATGGCCCGGTACATTTCGAAGAAGAAAACGGCCATGTCCGGTTCAACCAGCCCGATTTTGGACCGGTAAAAACGGGAATGCCGGTTTCCCAACAGTTCTTTGGCAAGTTGTTTCATTGCCTTTTTTTTCACCGTCTGGGGATTTTTGATTCGGAGAAAAAACGAAATCAGTTTATCCAGGAACGCCAGGAACATAAATTTATTTTTTCCGGGAAACCGCCACAGCCGCTCCGGAAATTTTTGAGGAAATGTCGCCCAAAATTCCCCGGGCCGCCCTGCTCTTTTCCATCGAGTCCTGGTACTTATTCCCCGCCAGGCTCACTTCCGCCTGATCCGTGGTACGCTGGGCGGTATCGAAATCCTGATCCACCGCGTCGAAGTTAAGGTCAATATTCTCGACCGCCCTGGCGTTATCAATGACCTGGCCGGTCTTTCCCAGGGAATCTTTAACCACGGCAAGCAAGGCGGCCGCCTCTTCCCCGGCCCGGGCCGAAGCGGCCCTGCCGTCGTTGATAGCCTTGTTGGCCGCGCTAAGGGCTTCTGCGGCGTAGTTTTTGGCCGCGTCGTAACGTTTGGAAGCCGCTTCATCCCTCATGCGGCTCAGGGCTTCCCGGGCCCTGGCCAGGGAGCTTTCCGCGAAATTCACCGCGTCGGAGTCGTTTTCCGCCCGGATAAGCGCGCTTTCCGCGGCGTCCATTTCCGCCAGGGGCGGTTTCGCGCAGCCGGCCAGGAACAGGGCCGAAACTGCCGCAAACAGGCTCAACAAAACCCTCAAATTTTTCACTCTATTTCTCCTAAAAAGCATTATCGGTAAAACCGGTTTACGCTAGTATAATACAAACACCGGCGGGGAATATAAAGGGCTCCGGGCAAAAAGCCCCTTCATTCCGCTATCCTGGACACAAGGGCGCGGCGGCGTCTTGCACTTTCTTACAAAAGTTGATATAATTATGTGATAAAGGGTAGAATTCCCGGAATTCCAGGGGAACAGCGCCGGAAAATTTTTGAGGAAGGGGTGTCAAACATGCCGTATTGCAAGACACGCCAGGTACTTTCACTGGATCTTCGTATGACCCCCTGTCTTTCGTTAAGTAGTTATTCCGTTTTTTATACTCTGAATACTCTAAAAAAGCCCCGCGATAACCCGGCCTGTTGTACAGGGCGGGTTTTTTTGTGTTTTCCCCATACCGCTTTGGCCGTCCGGGCACGCCTTCGATTGATACGGACGGGGGCAGGTTAAAACGTGTAAAACCGCCCGTTGAGGCGTAAAGTATTAAATTCTCCGTAATGAGGTAAAACTAAAGGAGTTCAGTATGAAAAAAAGAATGTTCAGTGTGGCTGTGGTTTTTGTTGCCCTGGCTGTGGCGCTGGTAAGCGGGAGCTGCGGTTCTTCCCCAGCCGCGACGGCTAAAGTTGACCGGCCCGATTGGGTGCTTAATCCGCCCCAGGATGATGAAAAGCTCTTTGGAATGGGCGCTGCCAATTCGACTAACGAGTCCCGGGGCTGGAAGATGGCGGAAAATCGCGCCCGCAATTCAATCTCGTACCAGATCACGGCCATTGTTGAAGGTATGCAGGAAGATTATACGCGGCAGGCAGGAACCGATGACGCCGAAACAAGCCTGAATTTCTTTCAAGATGTGGGACGCCAACTGACCGCCAATGTTCTGAACGGGGCGAGAATCGAGAAACGGGGAATAGGCAGTAACGGTACCTATTACGTGCTGGTGTCCTACTCGGAATCCGCGATAAAGGATGCCGGCAGCGCGGCCATACAGGCGGCGGCGAAAAACGCGCAGATTAGCGCGGAGAACGCGCTCCAGGCGATGGACGCCGCGCTGGCCGCAAAGCGGACGCCGGGATTGGTGGAGACAGGCGAATAAGCGCCCGGTGGAACAGGCCCGGAACGAACCTGTTCCGTATCACCGTATGCCGTTATGAAACCATCTATCCGTCCATTTTTCTTTTTGATTAAAGCTCTCTTGTGGGTGAGCCTTCTTAATTGCGCGGGAACCCCGCCTGAGGAACCGGAAACCGGAGATCGGGCGGGGTTCCCGGTTTTTATGGGTGTTTCAAGCGCTTATTATATTTCAAAGGATAGGGCGCTTACCCTGGCGCTGCAAGACGCCGCCCGCCGGGTTTCCTTTTTCCATTCGGTTGAAGCCATCATCAAATCTTCCGAAATCTACAATCCCCAATTTAGCATTGCCCAGGGGGATGACAAAAAAGAGCTTGTCTATGATACGGATTACGGGAAGTATATCCAGTTTCTGGAATTTAATCCGAAACGGGACGTTTACGAAGAGCATGGCGCGTTGTTTGTCAATGCGATATATACCGGCGAAACCGGAGGGACGGCGGGTTTCCGCCGCATGACCGGGGTTGGTAAACCTTCATGGGTAGAGAATTCGCCCGAGGAAATCGGCGGGTTTCTCTGTGCCGTGGGCGTTGCCGGCGCCCGTCTTTCCCATAAAGACACGGTGATCGCTTCGTATGAAGACGCGGTCTACACCTTTGCAAAAAACAGTTTTTCCATCATATACGCCGCCCAGCAGGCAGACGAAAACAGCCTGCTTGATAATTCTTTTATCCTTTTTTCAGGGATTGTAAAGGGTTTCCACGTGCTGGAAACATGGACGGATCCCAAAAGCGGCGCGGTCTGGACCCTGGCCGCCGCCCGGGAAGTGATCCACAAAACGGAGGAATAATAATTGAGAAGAAAACAAACAGGAATGTCAGTTTTTTTCACAGGGATGGCTGTTCTTCTGCTTGTCGCCTGCGCCTCTGTCCAGGCCGCAGGTAACAACCAGACTGCAGATAACAGCCAGGCCGTACAAAACGCCGCTCAACAGGAAGCCGCGGCCGCGTTAACCGCGGCGCAGCTGGCCCAAAGGCCCCCATGGATACTGCAGCCGCCGGAAAGCGCCGAGTATCTGTATTTTACCGGCATGGCGGAGGCCGACGGAGAATCGGAAGCGAGGAACGCCGCCGTAAGGAACGGTTTTGCCGCGGCCGCCAGCTTCTATGGTAATCTTATTCAATCGGAAACCATAGACCATTCAATATTTATGGAAGACATGCGCAGAACTATCGCGGAAGCAACTACCTATAATGATAAAACGAACAGTTATACCAACGCGGTGGTTTCGGATGTTCGGGTTATAGAATACTATACGGAAACGTACCGCGCCTCAAATACCCGGTTACGTTACAAGGTATGGGCGCTTTGCCGCATTTCCCGACAGAAAGCCGAAGAAGACCGGGCAAATTTTGCGGAGGATATTTCCGGCCGGTATGCCCATTTGCTTGATACCCCTTATGATACGATGTCCGCCGCGTTACTTTCCTATTCCGCCGTCCTTTCCGCGCTGGAACAAAACCCCCTGCACCGGGCGGTGGCGTACTACGATGGTCCGGGCGGCAGGGTGGGACTGTACGACTACTGCGGGGTCCGGTTACACGCCATTGCCGGAAACGCGGGTTTTGATTCTTTGCCCGCGGCGGCTGTCCGGCGGGGCAGGCCCTTTACCGGCACGATCCGCCTTTCCGCCGGTACATTCTCCGAAATCGGCGCTGTCCCCTGCCGTGTGGTCATAACAGGAAAAAACAACAACACGCTTCCGGCTGAATACCCGCTGGAAAAGAACAATTCATTTGCCCTGCAGATACCTACCGCCCGGCTGGAGGCGGGAACCTATACCGTTCAGCTGGAATTGCTTCTCAACGCCGCAGCCCCGGCCTTGCGGCAGAATCCCAAAGGCGCGTTTACCCTGGAAGTCCGCCCCGCCTCGGCGGAGATCAGGTTCGGGGGCGACACGCTCTCCGGAACCGAACAGCGTATGCTTAGCCAGGCGGTACAGGAAGCCCTGCAAACATACCAGGTTCCCTTACTGGACGGGTATGATTTTTTGGTTACGTTCAGCACAAGAACGCGGACGGAACAGATTACCGGCGTCAATATGCTGCTCTGCGACGTTTCCATAAGCCTTAACTCCGGCGGAAGCGTATTATACCAGTCCTCACCCGAACACTTTCCGGAAATAGACCGGGACCAGGCGCTTAAAAAGGCCTCGGATTATATACGG
>JAISWN010000049.1 GCA_031271075.1 Treponema sp. | reverse complement strand
CCGCCTTCTTTCCCTGGCAACCTTTATCGCCGGCTTCGATCTTGAGGGGGTGGGGGAGCTTATCATGGAAAAGGTTGTTCAGGCCGGTTTTGACACCCTGGAAAAGCTCCGCGCCGCCGAGGCGGAGGAACTGGCCGCGGTTTACGGCCTGGGGGAGATCACCGCCCGGACCATCTACGAGGGCATCAGGGAGACCGCCGGGGAGATCGACGCGGTCCTTGCCCAGGGACTTGTTGCCATCGCCCCCCCTCCCGCCGCGGAGACCCAGCCTTTCAGGGGTTACAGCTTCTGCTTTACCGGGGAACTGGCAGCCATGAAGCGCAACCAGGCGGAGGAAAAGATCAAGGCCCTGGGGGGAAGCGCCAAATCATCGGTGGTAAAGGATCTGTCCTTCCTGGTAACCAACGATCCCGAATCGGGCTCGGCAAAGAACGCCAAGGCCCGCAGCCTGGGGATACCCATTATCAATGAGGAACGCTTCCTGGAACTCCTGGCGGATCCCGCCCTGGCGCGGGCGCAAAAAAAGCCCCCTCTTGACGAGGGGGCGGTTCAGGGCGGCTGAGGGTTCCCTAAGGTGCTATATACTTCGCGGCCCGTTCTTCCCGGATAACCTGAGCCCCCGAATTGATCCAGTCGGCAATCCCCGCGTCCCAGACCCGGTCAAACTGGGCCGGCGCGCAGGTGATTGATTCGGCCATCAGGACATCCCCCTTGTCCTGGAGAGTTCTGACATAGGGGCCCGCCGCGGTAAGGGTTACCGGAATAACCGGTATGGGGCGGGCGTTCTTCATGGCCACCTGATCCGCCAGAATGATAAGCCGGGGATCCACCGTGTAGGAATTGGCAAGGCCCAAAACCGTTCTTTCCGGCGTATCCAGTTCGAGACCGTTACTGATGATAACATAGTCGATGTTCTGGGGGCCGAACTGGGTCCAAAGACTCCCGGCGGGAACCGCCTTCGCTTTGGGAACCCCGTTTACCAGCTCATGGGTAATCCCTTCGGGTCCAATCTGGAGGAATATGCGGTTATCGTATTTTGCCATCCAGTTGAGGTAGCGCATGGCCGCCTCGGGATACTTGGAAGCGGCGGGGATAAAGATATACATACCCGCGGCGTCGTAGGAGTACTTGGTTACCTTCCCCGAGGAATCGGTAAAGGGATCCACCGGCACGATTTCCGCTCCGGGCACATTGGTCTGGCAGTCCTGGAGTACGCTGGGGCTACCCCGGTAAGGAGTGTCATAGTTCCCCGACCAGGCTCCGGCCACCCCGCTTCTTGCCATATCGTCAATAATATTATCCGTCGCGTGAAGGGGGAAATCCCGGAAGAGGAGGCCTTCGTTGTACATCTTGTTCAGCATCCTTACCCCTTCCTTGTAGCCCGGAAGCAGGAAGGCCCGATCCGCTACCGTGTTGATCCAGCGATCCTTGTCGTTTAGATTCCGGTCGATAAAGGACTCTACCAGATTTGCCGCCCGGATTACAATGTTTTTGGAAGAAATGTAGGGAATAACCCTATCTTTCCCAACCCCGCCGGGATCCCGTGTTTTAAAGGCTACCATGGCATCGTAGAATTCCTGCATGGTCGAGGGCAGGGGCAGGCCAAGCTTGTCCAGCCAGTCCTTGCGGATAAAGGTACTGTAGCGGCCCTGGAAAATCCGCCGGGCGGGAAAGTAGTACATCTTTTTGGTAGTCCGGTCCTGGTTCCGGTAGATAAGGCTCTGCCCTCTCAGCATGGGATCGGGGCCCAGGAAGGCTTTGAGATCGGGCATAAGGGCTTCCGTCCGGGGCGCCATGTCGTAAAGGCCGCCCAGATCCCGGAAATTGTTGATCAGTTCCGTGTTGTAGGTAAAACAGATGTCCGGCGCGTTGCCCGCCGCCATAAGGTTGTTCAGGGCGGGGATTTCATCACTGCGGGGTACGGAAACAAAGGTAATCTTTATGTTTTCATCTTCCAGCAGTTTCTTCTGAATCCAGTCCGTCCAGTTGTTCTTTGTCGCGTCCACCCCGGTTCCCCGGTCAAAGACCTCCACGCTAATCTCCGCTGGGCCGCCGCCTGTCTGGCCGCTTTTCTGACCCGAACCGCCGGCAAAAGCCGTGAGCCCGGCCGCAGCGGCAAAGGCAAAAATCATCATTACTCTTTTCATAACAAACCTCCTGAAGTATTAAACACAACCGCCTGAATGCCGTATAAAGCCGGTTTCAGGCGGAAGGATGAGACCTTTTTAAGACCGGTTAACAGGGATCAGGGCTCGATGAATTTCTCCGCCCGTTCCTTCCTGACCAGTTCGGCGCCCGCGGTAAGCCAGTTTTGGATACCCGTGTCCCATACCCGGTCAAACTGGGCCGGGGGACAGGTGATTGATTCAATCATAAGAACATCGCCCGCGTCTATCAGGGTTTGCTGTACCTTGCCGGCCTCGGAAAGGACCACCGGAATAACCGGCAAGGGCCGGGCGTTCTTCAAGGACAGCTCGTAGGCATCGTAGATAAGCCGGGGATCCACGTTGTACGAATTGGCCAGGGCCTGCATGTTCTTGGCGGGATCGCCCAGTTCAAGCCCGTTGATAGGAATGGTGTAGTCGATGTTCTGGGGGCTGTTCTGGATCCACAGGCCCGGCGCGGGCTTCACCTTGGGCACCCCGTCTACCATGTCCCAGGCTATCCCTTCGGGCCCCAACTGGAGGAAGTAGGTGTTCTCAAACCGGGAGAGCCAGTTGACGTAGCGCATGGCGGCCTCGGGGTACTTGGCGGTCTTGGGAATGAAGAAATAAACCCCGGCCGCGTCATAGGAGTACTTGACGGTCTTGCCCGAGGGGTGGCGGAAAGGATCGATAACCACAAAGAGTCCCCCCGGTACGTTCTGGGTCAGATCCCGCTGAACTCCGGGGCTGTCGCGGTAAAGCTGATCGTAGTTATGCTGATAGGATCCCACGACGCCGCTTTTGAGGCGGGCAAAAGGCTCGTCATCCGATCGGTGGAGGGGAAAGTCCTTGTCGATAAGGCCCTGGTTGTACATCTTGTTGAGAAGCCGGACTCCATCTTTGTAGCCGGGAAGCAGGAAGGAGCGGTCAACCACCGTATCCACCCACTCGTCCCTTATACTGAGGTTGGGATCGATAAAGGATTCCAGCAGGTTCCCGAAATTCCAGCGGGAGCCGGTAGAAGAGATCATGGGAATTACCCGGTCTTTGCCCACTCCGCCGGGATCTTTCTCCTTAAAGGCAACCATGGCCTCGTAGAATTCCTGGGTGGTCTGGGGCAGGCCGAGGCCCAGCTTATCCAGCCAGTCCTTGCGGATAAAGGTATTGATCCGGGCCGTATTCATGCGCCGGGCGGGAATGGAATAGACCTCGCCGGTGGCCGTTTCCCGGGATCTCAGTATGAAACGCCGGCCCGGCAGCATGGGATCTTCGCCCAAAAACTTGTCAAGATCCGGCATAAGGCGGTCGATATTGGGGGCCATGTCGTAGAGGCCGCCCAGATCCCGGTAATTGGCAATGAGGGCCAGAGTGTAGGTAAGACAGATATCCGGCGGGTTACCGGCGGCCATCATGTTGTTGAGGGCCGAAGTCTCGTCCGACCGGGGAATGGAGATGAAGTTTACCTTGATGTTTTCCTCTTTGAGGATCTTTTCCTGAATCCAGTCGGTGTAGTTGTTCTTGGTAGGATCCGA
>JAISWN010000041.1 GCA_031271075.1 Treponema sp. | reverse complement strand
TTTAACCATCTCGTCATTCTTCTTGATCACGTCCGGCCATTTGGCCTTTTTGTTGTAAAAACCGATCTCGGAAAAAGGCCCCTCACCCTTGGTTGTCTGCAACCCGGCAGCTTCGCCTTTCTTTGGCTGGTTCGCATTATCCTCCTTCCTGTACCGGAGGGCCATGCCGTTATCATCCAGAAAATCTTTCATGTTGCCGGGATTTATCTGGGCCGGGTTATAGCCATTATCCACATAGTTGGCTATATAGACTTTCAGTGCGTCTATCTTTTTTTGAATAGCGGTTTTATCTTCTTCTTCCGACATCTCCCCTTTTTCTTTCTCCGCTTCGCTAAGAGCGTCTTCGGCCTCTGTAAGGGTCATGTTTTTCAGCGCGCCTTCCGGGTAAAATGGGGCGGATTCGGGGTTCGGCACAAAACCTACCAGGTGGTAGTTCCCGCTGTCATCCTGACAAATCAGCACCCGCTCCCCAACCCGGGGAAAGCGGAAAAGCCCCGACTGGGGGCCGCCCATGGGCGCCACCATGTTCACCGGAGTATAAGGGTTAGACCCGGAAGACTTGTCAACGCAGAACTGATACCCGCCGGAACCGGCGTATTGAACGGATCTTTGGGCATTATCGGTGCTTTGGCCGTTTGCATCGCAGACGGTTTGGACATAAAAAGGCATTTCTTTTCTCCTGTCTAAGGTTGCCCCCGGCGGTAGTATATTACCGCCGAATGTATTTATCTTACACCGTTTTTGGAAGCCGGGCCCGGCCCGGCGTTCCAGCGGCGGTACCCGCCGGGCTCTCCGGTTTGCCCGTTTCCCGCGGCAAGCTGCCCGCCGTAACGGGTTTCCCGGTGAGGCGGTACCCCCGCGGCAAGGCTTTTTTCCCAGTTATCCGCCCCGGTAAACACTTCCACCCCCAGCCTGAAGTACTCTTCGTAGCGTTCCTTTACCTTCCGCGTACCCCCTTTGTGGAGGGCGCACATCAAGAGGGTCTGTACCAGCCCGTTGGCCGCAAGCCCCGGCGGGGTGGCGATAACCTGATCCCCCATAGGCATCAGATTGCCATAGGCCCAGAAACCGCTTAAGGAGAGAAGCCCTGCGGGGGTGTCGGGACACTCGTTCCCTAGGTCCAGGCACTTCTGGCTGCTCTCGTTGTCCGGAACAACCACCCAGCGGTACACCGCGTCCAGGGCGTTGTCCCGGACTTTTTTCTCGTGTTCCGGCGCCTTGGGGGGAACTACCGCCTTGATGGTTTCCACCGCTTCTTTCCGGCCCGCCTGGATCTGGGCCTTGACTTTCGCCGCCTCCACGTAAAGGGGGGAATTGGGATCTATCTTGTAGGGATCTTCCTTGCAGCGCTCCGCCAGTTTCTTTAAAAGATCTTTGGGATGTATGCCGTGAACCCGCTTGAATTCCTGAAAGGCCACTTCCACCGCGTCTTCCACATATTTAAGCATCTCCGGGTCAACTTTCGCGCGGGCCTCGGCAAGCTTCTCTTTGGAGGCCGCAAAAGCGGCCTGCATTTGTTCCTCTACCTCCGGGGGAGGCTGCGGAAGCTCCACCTTGGCAAAATCCGGCACGGTTACGTCGAAACTGGCCGCTATGTCGGCGATGTCCCGGTCCACCGCCGGGTTTTCTTTCAATTCCTCCAGCAGGGAAAGGACGCAACGGTAAACCCACCAGACAGCGGCCCGGCGGTGGGCGATGTAGGCCAGGAGTTCGCAGGCGCTCTTGTGATCCCCAAGGCGGACGAATTTGAACACCATCTCTTCGACCCCCTTGACCCCCTCAAAGTGTTCGGCCAGGTCGGGCCGGATCTTGTAGCCCTCCTTCCCTATCACGTCTTCCACGGTTAGGTAACGGATAAGGGTTAGATGCCTGTTCAGCCAGTCAAGTTTATCTGCCATATTCTCTCCTTTAGCTCATGTTCAGGGCTTTGGTTTCTATCTGCGAAGCCCCGGCATCGGTGATCATCGCGGTGGCCCCGTTGTTGGCCGCGTTGGCCCCGGCGGACTGGGCCTGGGCCTGGGTCCGGTTAGCCTCCAGGTCCCCGGAGTTTATCTTGGCGCTGTCATCGCTCAGCTTGCCCCCGACCTCGGAACCGGCCACATCGCTCTTGCTCAGGCTGGTATCCTGCTCCGTGGGATGCACCCCATTCTTGCCCACCATGGTGTCCGTCTCGTCGTTGGTGGCTATCAGTTCCAGCAAAGCCGTTACGGCGGCCCCCACAAGAGCCGCCGCCAAGGCTGAGCCGATAATAGGCCCCGTCGCCGACAGGATCGCATCCTTCGTGCTTTGATCCACTTCCATAAATTCCTCCTATAGTGATTCCATATATGCCGGGATTTTATTTCCCATGCTCTCGCCTTGCATAACCAGTTTGCCAACGCCGGCCACCATTTTCGTGACGGCAAGAGCGGTCTTAACGTTGGCCGTTGTTTTTTCCAGGGCAATAGCCGGCGGGACAGAGGCTTCCTGCTTTAGCTCCGCGTAAAGGCCCTTCTGCTCACTCGCCTTTATGACAATATCCCCGCTCTGCCGCAGCCGTATGCTTGCCGGCCCGCCCAGGCCGTATATTAAATTAATTCCCATGCATATCTCAATAATACCGGCGTCAATACACAGGGCGCATAGATTTAAGGTGTCCTTAAAATCCGACTTCTTTTGGGCGTCCCAATATTTGGTTTTACCATCAAATATGGCGCCGTAAAGATCCACCCGCTGTTCACGGGCGGCCTCCTGTTCAGCGGTAGCGTAAACCATGGCGGTAATGGCCAAGACCAGGTCCAGGCCGGCCATGAGTACGTCAACCGGATCGGCGCCGGCCAGCATGGATGCCGTGCTAAAAACATCTTGTATGGCGGTAACCGGGCCGCCATTGAATGGATTATTGGCAGCATTGTCCATAGCAATAAATGCAGCGGGATCATTCGAATTGTAAGTCAAGAGGTCGATTGCCATATCTAGCCATGTCTGGGATCTTATTCTTTGCAGAGCCTTCAGGTGTTCCTCATATGTCTTAAAGGGATGTACTCTGCCTATATCCCAAATATCCCTAATAGATTCAAGGAGGAATTTCGCTACGTCAAGACCATAATTCCACCAGTCGAGCGCGAAAGCCTTCTTAGGGTAGTCCGCCGCTATACCGCCTATTATGGTATTCTGGGCCAGCGTAATGCCGTTAAACACTGTTGCCCAGCCATACTTAAACTTGTCGTATGTTTTCTGATTTATCTGCTGGCCTGAAATATTCAATACCCCTACCATGCTTCCCACACTGGCTCCCCAGGCATCGGAAACGCTGAATTTGCGGGCCGAGGCGATAGCAACGCTCTCCCCAAACATGCTTATTCCGTCCCGGGCCTTCATGCTGAACGAAGTGTCGCTGGGAACCGGTATATTGGAATTGACCTTCCGGGTAACCACCGAAAAGCCGTCGTCATTGATCAACAGGGTGGTTCGCCCCACCTGGAGCCTTATCTCCCCCACAGCCTTAATAACGATTCTTCTTCCCGCCCGGAAGTGCGCATCCCCCTTGTGGACAGCCGGGTCGTCCAGGGGATTATCCCCCAGCGGCGCCTCGCCGCTTTCCCAGCTGGAAAAGTTGTCTCTGCAATTGTCGGCCCGCGTCTCCGGGCTGACTTCATCCGTGCCCGCCAGAAACTCGATGCGCTTCGCCTTTAAAAGGTGGTAGTTTTCCGCCCGGGATTCGATATCCCCGGTGGACTGGATGTTGAGTACGTCTATCCGGCTGAACCTGTCTTCCGGCAAGGGTTTAACCATCTCGTCATTCGGCAAGAGTTTAACCATCTCGTCATTCTTCTTGATCACGTCCGGCCATTTGGCCTTTTTGTTGTAAAAACCGATCTCGGAAAAAGGCCCCTCACCCTTGGTTGTCTGCAACCCGGCAGCTTCGCCTT
>JAISWN010000005.1 GCA_031271075.1 Treponema sp. | reverse complement strand
ATCTTATGGGGTTCCCCGTATCCGTGACTGCGCCTCAGATCGCTCCACCGGGTACCTTTGGGAAAATTGCAGTACTCCACCAGATTTCGGGCGGCCTCAGGCCCCCGGGTACCGAGGTTCACCGCCATCATCACTTCCGATCCTGCCCGGCGGGCCCATTCGGCGAATTCATTGGTTCCGATCCTGTTTGGCTCCAGGCTTGTCCAGGCCAGTTCCTGCCTTACCGGGCGATCCGCCGCGGGGCCTACCCCGTCTTCCCAGTTGTAACCGGACACGAAATTCCCCCCCGGATAACGGATGACGGGAACGTCCAGTTCCTGTACCAGATGTATTACGTCCTTCCGGAAACCCAGATCATCGGCCTCCGGGTGCCCCGGTTCGTAAATGCCGCCGTACACCGCCCGGCCAAGATGCTCGACAAAAGAGCCGTATATCCGTTTATCCGCATGGCCGATGATAAAATCTTTGTGAATCGTTAATTTTCCTTTCATTGGGTACTCCGTATCCCAAAATGTTCAGCATAAAAGCAAGCCAAGAATTTTGATCCTAAAGGATCATGGGTCATTATAGCGGTCATCAATCTACATGTCAATAAAAATATTTAATATCAAAAAAATTGATATATAAAACAAAGCCCCCTTGCTATACCGTGTCCAGGCAAGGCCTAACCCAGAAAAACCCCCTGCCGCTTCAGCGTCTCCCGGAGGAGGGCAGTGTCCAGATCCCGGGGATAAAGGCCCCCTTTGGCCGCCAGGGCTGCCGCCGTCCCTACCGCCTGCCCCTGGGCCATGCAGGAGACGGTGTTCCGGGTGGACATGTGGGCCTCGTAGGAACTGGTGATAAGCCGGCCCTGGCCGCCACATCGCCGTCCCCGGTGGTGTCAATCACCGCTTTGGCAAGCACCGCCTCCCGCCTCTTTTCGCCGTCCGAAAGGTGGTCCACAACTTCGTCTCCCGGCGGACAGCGCAGGGCGTCCATCGCCAGTTCCAGACGGCTGTCCAGGTTCCACCCGTTTCGGCAGAAGCTGTTCCATGACCGTGCGCGTTAGCGCACAGTAAAGCGAGTTTTGGAACAGGATCAGCATATAACCCCTATCCTTTTATGGAGCCGATCATCACGCCCTTGACGAAGTACTTCTGGAAGAAGGGGTAGATGCACAGGATCGGCGCGGAAGAAATAACAATCAGCGAATACTTCAATAAATCCGCCAGACCCTGCATGGCCACCGCCGCTTCCGGGTCCACAATGTTGTTGGCGGCAATCTGGTTCATCACCAGGATTTCCCGCAAAAAGACCTGGAGGGGGTAGAGTTCCTGCTTCGTCAGGTAGATAAAGGCGTTGAAGTAGGCGTTCCAGTGGCCCACGGCGTACTGCATGGCGATTACCGCGATCACCGCCTTGGACAGGGGAATGACAAAGAGGAAGAAGAAATAGAAGTCGTTGCACCCGTCGATCTGGGTGGCCTCCAGAAGCTCGTCGGGGATGGATGTGGACAGGAAGGTCCGGGTGATAATCATGCTGTAAACCGAGATGGCTCCGGGGATAAGTATTGCCCAGACGCTGTTGAGCATATGGAGGTCCCGGAGGAGCATATAGTTGGGGATCATACCGCCCGAAAAAAGCATGGTAAACGTAAAGAAGAAGGTCAGCGGCCCACGGTGGGGCAGTCTTTTCCGGGCCAGGGGATAGGCGCAGATCAGCGTCATAAAGACGTTGATTAATGTGCCGAACACGGTATAAAAAATGGTGTTCCGGTAGCCGGTAAAAATACGGCTGTCCTTAAAAACCGCCTCGTAGCCCTGAAGCCCCGGCTCCACCGGCAGCAGCGTTACCTGCCCCGATGAAACCGCGAAAGGAGAAGAAAAGGAGGCGGAGACGATAAAAACAATCGGGTACAGCACCACCAGGAGAAGAAGAATGGAGAAAAAGTAAACCAAAATATAGAAGACCCTGTCTTCCATTGAAAGCCGCATTGAATATCGCGCGCGAAATCCCATAGTCTATCCTTTCCTTAATTACCATATTATCATAATTACCATAAGCTGGTTTCACTCAATTTATTGGCGATCTTGTTCACAATGAGTATCAGCACCAGATTTACCAGCGAGTTGAAAAAGCCGATGGCCGCGGCATAAGAAAAATCCGTAGGCCCCCCGGCGGCCAGGCCCTGCTTGTAAACAAAAGTAGAAATAAGCTCGCTGGTACGCAGGTTAAGGTTGTTCTGCATGAGCCACGCCTTCTCGAAACCCAGCGACATAATGGAACCGAGCCGCAGGATCAGCAGTATCGTGATTGTTGGCGCAAGGGCCGGCAGATCAATGTAGAGGACCATTTTGAAGCGGCCCGCCCCGTCCACCCTTGCGGCCTCGTAGAGTTCCTCCGGTACCGATGTCAGGGCGGCCACATAGATAATGGAACTCCAGCCGAAACCCTGCCATATCCCCGACCAGACATAGAGGTGGGGAAAGGCTTCGGGGTTCCCGAACAGGTCCGCCGCCGTGGTTCCGGTGAAGAACCTGGCGATGATCCCATAGATCCCGTTCAGGGGATGGAATATCTGTATCATCATTCCCACAATTACCACTACCGAAATAAAGTGGGGCATATACGTAACCGTTTGGAGGAACTTCTTGAAGCGCCTGTGTACAATCGTGTTGAGGCAGAGGGCAAAGATGATGGGAAAGGGGAAACCGGCGATAATCTCGTAGAGGGAGATACGTAGCGTGTTCCATATTACCCGGCTGAACATATAGGAACTGAAGAATTTCTGGAAATTCGCCAGCCCCGCCCAGGGGCTTCCCCAAAGCCCTCCCGTGTAGTTGAACTTCCTGAACGCTATCTGGGTTCCCAGCATGGGGACATAGGCAAAAACAATGATGTACACAAGCGGCAGGAGCAGGAAGACATAGAGCTGCCAGTATCGCCCGTACTTGTTCCGAATCCTTAACGATAAACTTCCCCTGGCCATAAGTCCCCCTACCTGTTCTGGCGGTCATAAGCCGACTGGGTTACCCGTAATACATCCTCCAGGCCCATCTTGCCGAACTCGGCCACATAAACGTCCCAGTCCCGGTCAATACTCAGGTCTCCGGTAACAAAGCGGGCAAAAGACTCCCGCATATAGCTCAGGATAGTGGGGTGCAGGCTGTCTATCACTTCCTGTTCCTGTTCATTGTAGACCAGTCCCGCCACGGCTGCTTCCGGCCTGCGGTATTGCACGAAGCTCTCGATGGTCTTCCCTATCGGGGGAACGAAGTCCAGGGGGCTGCCGGCATCAATGTCCATAGCGCTATGCTTGTTGGAAAGAATCCGGGGGCCGAGTTCGCCCCAGTATTTGTTTTGCACCGTACCCCAGGCAAGGATCGATTCCAGCATCGGATTCCCCAGGGAACCCCATACCGATTTCGCGCCCTCGTCGGGCGTCTTCCAGTCCACTCCTTTTTCCCCAAAGCGGCTCATAACGCTGAATTCCTCGCTGCCCATAAGATCGCCCAGCCTAAAGGCCGCTTCGGGGTTCTTGCAGTTTTTGGTGATGATCATCCGCAGGTCGGGCAACTGGGGCTGGTAAAAGGACTGCCGGCCCGCCGGGCCCCGCAGGGGAGGAATGGGCACGTACTGCCCCCGCTTGAGATCGTTGGCCCCAAGGTTGGACAGGGAAATCCGGTTGACCACCCCCACCCTGGGCGGGTCCGGGCTTACGAGCGCCGTCATCTGGCTCTGATCCTGGGTAAAGGACAGGGGCGAAAGAAGCCCTTCGTCCAAAAGCTGTTTGGTGTAACGGAGACCTTCCCTCCAGAGCGCTTTGTTAAAGACCACGTCAATCTTCCCGTTCTCCACCAGCCAGAAACCGACCTGAGTGTAGATAAAGGGGTTCATCATGGCGTAGAGGTAATTGGTCCCCATGTTGTTGTTAAAACTTACCATGGGGATCTCGTCCTTTAGCCCGTTGCCGTTGGGGTCCCGGTCACGGAACTCCCGTAACACTTCAAGGAATTCGTCGGTAGTTTCGGGCATCGACAGCCCCAGTTTTTCCAGCCAGGGCTCATAGATGTTGATTCTGCCGTTCATATAGGAGTTGTTGAGCGAAACATTGATACCGTAGAGGCCGTAGATATTGCCGTCGTAGCTGGTTACGTACTTCAGCGGCTCAATGTCCAAATCTTTGGAGGCTTCCCTGCTCCAGTAAGCGCTCTTTTCATAATAATCGTTAAGGGGAATGATCATCTTTGCCTGGCCGTACTTGGTGGCGACGCCTATATTGATGGGGCCGATGATCACGTCAGGCAGATCCGCGCCCCCGGCCATCACCATAAGTTCCAGCTTTTGCAGCCGGTCTCCCGACGGGTAGACATCGAAACTCAGGTCGAAGTTGCCTTTCTCCTCCAGCTGTTTTGTCATCCAGTTGGTTTCAAAATCTTCCACATTGCGCTGGGCTTCGATGCCGATCCTCAGGGACACCTTTTCTTTGGCAACGGGCAGGACCCCCGGAGGGTTAAGGTTAGCGTCGGGGCTGTAGGCGCGGACATCGGCCCCGCCCGCGGCGGGGGGGGGGGGGGGGGGGGGGGGGGGGGGGGGGGGGGGGGGGGGGGGGGGGGGGGGGGGCGGGCGCGGGGGGGGCCGG